>VGWY01000143.1 GCA_016873575.1 Nitrospira sp.
GACGTTTTGTGCCTGAAACCCTCATGCCTGCACTTGAGGAACTTGAGAAGGCGTTCTTTCAATCCAAAAAAGATAAGGATTTTCAAAGAGATCTCAAACATCTCCAGAAGACATACATAGGACGCCCTACCCCACTCTATTTTGCACAACGATTTACCGAATATCTCGGTGGGGCAAAGATATATCTGAAGCGCGAGGACCTTGCACATACCGGCGCACATAAAATAAACAATGCCCTTGGACAGGCATTGCTTGCAAAGAGGATGGGGAAAAAAAGGATCATCGCTGAAACAGGCGCAGGACAGCACGGCGTGGCAACTGCAACCGGTGCTGCGCTTGTAGGCCTTGATTGTGAAATTTACATGGGTACTGAGGACATGGAAAGGCAGGCACTGAATGTATTCAGGATGCGACTCCTCGGCGCAAAGGTAACAGAGGTACCAATTGGTTCAAGGACGCTAAAGGATGCAATTAATGAGGCATTACGCGACTGGACAACCAATGTCCGCACAACACATTATGTCCTTGGTACAGTTTTTGGACCCCATCCATTCCCTGTCATGGTGCGAGATTTTCAATCTATTATCGGGAAAGAGGCAAAAAAACAGATACTTGATGCTGAGGGCAGACTCCCTGATTATCTCATTGCATGCGTTGGCGGAGGAAGCAATGCGATGGGATTGTTTCATGCTTTTTTAACGCCTCACGTCTCACGCTTCACGCCTCACGTTAAGATGATTGGGGTTGAAGCTGGTGGAAAAGGTATCGAGACAGGAGAACATGCTGCCCGTTTTGCCGGTGGCTCACTTGGTGTATTTCAGGGATGTAAGAGTTATCTTTTGCAGGATGATGATGGAAATGTCCTCGGAACACACTCTGTCTCAGCAGGTCTTGATTATGCATCTATCGGCCCAGAGCATCCCTATCTGAGAGATAAAGGACGTATTGAATACACATATGCGACTGATGACGAAGCACTATCTGCATTTGAGCTGTTATCGAAGATAGAAGGCATTATACCAGCACTTGAGTCTGCCCATGCACTTGCAGAGGTTATAAAACGTGCACCGAAGCTCTCCAGAGAAATAATTATCATAGTAAATCTCTCAGGACGGGGGGACAAGGATGTCCAGCATGTAGCACGGATTAAAGGGATAGAGCTGTGACATCAAGGATTGCAAAGACATTTAAAGAATTAAAGGTTAAGGGCAAGAAGGCGTTCATCCCATATATTATGGCCGGGGATCCCTCTCTTGAGAAGACAAAGGAGATTGTGTTCTTGTTTGAGGAGTGCGGAGCAGATATTATTGAGCTTGGTGTGCCATTTTCAGATCCGCTTGCAGATGGCCCAACCATACAGCAGGCATCTGAAAGGGCATTAAACAATGGCGTGACCTTAAGAAGGGTTATTACACTCGTAAAAGATTTGAGGCAAAATACACAGATACCCATTGTTCTTATGACCTATTACAATCCTGTATTCAAATATGGCGAAGAGGATTTTGTGCATGATGCCAGGGAAGCAGGAGTAGATGGTATTATTATTCCGGATCTTCCACCGGATGAGGCAAAAAACTTTGTAAGACTATCAAGGATGTCAAATCTTGATACTATTTTTCTCCTTGCCCCAACATCAACACCTGACAGGATAAAAAAGGTAGCAAAGAACTCGACTGGTTTTATATACTATGTCTCTATAACAGGGATAACAGGAGCCAGGCTTTCCCTTGATGGCTCAATAGAATCATTGTTAGCAGAAATAAGGAAATACACGAACAAGCCGGTTGCAGTCGGTTTCGGGATTGCTACACCTGAGGAAGCCTCAACAGTGGCAAAGGTATCCGATGGTGTGATAATAGGCAGTGCAATTGTAAAAAGACTTCATGAATCTTCTGATACGTTAAGAAGTTATCTTATGCGTCTAAGGGAGGCAATAAATTGAGCACTATCCTTGAGAAGAAGGTCGAACAATTGAATACACTGATGGAACTTTCCTCACTCATCAATTCAACCCTCGATACAAGAGAAATAAGAAAACGGGCAATTGAGGCTGCAACGAAACTCATGGATGCAGAGGCAGGAAGCCTTATGCTCGTTGATCAGGAAACTGGTGAACTCTTTTTTGAGGTCGCACTCGGAGAAAAGGGGGATAAACTCAAAGAGATACGGCTGAAAAAGGGAGAAGGGATTGCAGGATGGGTTGCAGATCATGGAGAACCGATCATCATCCATGATGTACAGACAGACCACAGATTCTTTAAGACAGCAGACGAAAAGAGTGCATTTATTACCAGGGATATGGTTTGTGTTCCTGTAAAAACAAAGGACAAGGTCTTAGGAGTCCTCGAGGCAATAAACAAAAGAAATGGCACGTTTGATGAAGAGGATAAAGAGGCACTCATGGCACTCGGAAATCAGGTTGCGACTGCGATAGAGAATGCAAACCTTTACCAGGAGCTCAAAGAGACATTTTATGGTACAGCACAGGCACTTGCCGAGACGATAGAAAAACGGGACCCTTATACAGGAGGTCATACAAGAAGGGTAATGAATTACAGTTCGGCTATAGGAAGGTCAATGGGGCTTTCAAAGAAGCAAATGGAAGACCTCAAGCTCGCTGCTATCCTCCACGATGTAGGGAAGATCGGCGTCAGGGATAATGTCCTCCTCAAAGAAGATAGGCTCACTGCCGATGAAATTGAAAAAATGAATATGCATCCAAAATATGGGGCTGAAATCCTGAACCATGTCAAACAACTAAAAGATATTATACCCGGTGTTCGTGGGCACCATGAAAGGGTTGATGGCAAAGGGTATCCTGATAAAAAGAGCGGAAACGATATTCCTCTCATAGCGAAGATCATAACAGTTGCAGATACATTTGATGCAATGACGACAGACAGGCCTTACCGGAAGGCACTGAGTAATGAAACTGCCCTTGGGGAATTAAAGAAGAATATCGGTACCCAATTTGACCGGGAAGCAGTTGAGGCATTTATCAAGGCATGGAAAGAGATGGAGATTGTGTTATGAAGCTGAGAGTATTGGGAAGCTCTGGAGCAGAATTACAGGGACATAATCCACCGGCATTCTTAATAGATGATTGCTTTCTCCTTGATGCAGGCACCATTGGGGCATCGCTCAATGAGGCTCAACAGTGGAAGATACGCGGTATATTGTTAACACACTCACATCTCGACCACATCAGGGGAATTCCCTTCCTCGCTGACAATCTCATCCTCAGAAACAAAAAACACTTTGTTACCATAATGAGTATCAAACCTGTTCTTGATGCATTAAAAAACAATCTTTTAAATAACACCATATGGCCTGATTTTACGAGGATTCCAGATACAAAAACCTCTGTGCTGAAACTCAAGATAATAAAAACCGGGCAATCATTTCGTGTTTGTGGGTATAAAATTGCCGCATACCCTGTGACCCATGCTGTGCCTGCTGTTGGGTATATTGTGACGAACCAAAAAGGCAGACGAATCCTCTACACAGGTGACACCGGCCCTACAGATGCAATATGGAGGGCTGCCAAAGGGATACATTGTGCAATCATAGAGGTGTCTTTCCCGAACAGGATGGAGGATTTGGCGATTATGACAGGACATCTTACTCCAAAACTGCTTCTGAAGGAAATAGAGAAGATGGAGGATCCTCCAGAGAAGATTTTGATTACCCATCCAAAACCGCAATACTTTCAACAGATTAAAAAACAGATAGAAACACTCCATATAAAGAATATCGACATACTCACAGACGGCGAAACATATGAGATATAAATTTAGAAGTCAGAAGTCAAATCCCCCCATACCCCCCTTTAGAAAAGGGGGGCATGGGGGGATTAATAACTCGTCACTCATTACTCGTTACTGTCGTTAAAATGCCCTGGTTTAAGAAAACAAAAGAGTTAAAGACCGACAGGAAGGGTAAAATACCTGAAGGTCTCTGGGTGAAATGCGATAGCTGCAAGGAGATCGTATACAGAAAGGAGATAGAAAAGAACCTCAAGGTCTGCCCAAAATGTAACTACCACTTCAGGATCAGTGCACGAGATCGTTTGAAACTCCTTGTTGACGAAGGCAGCTTTACAGAATTAGATGAGAATCTTGTGTCAGGCGACCCGCTTCATTTCAAGGATACTATTTCCTATAAAGAAAGGCTAAAGGAAAATCAGCAGAAAAGTGGCCTCAAAGAGGCTGTAATTTCCGGAGATGCACTTATCAAAGGGCATCCAGTAAGCCTTGTTATCATGGACTTTTCCTTTATGGGTGGCAGTATGGGATCTGTTGTGGGTGAAAAGGTTTCAAAGGCAGCAGAACGTTCTATAGAAGAAAATCAGCCACTCATTATTGTCGCATCATCCGGTGGAGCAAGGATGCAAGAGGGTATCTTCTCACTGATGCAGATGGCAAAGGTATCTGCTGCGATAGGCAGGTTGAAAGAGAACGGAATTCTTTACATCTCCATTCTCTGTGACCCAACATTTGGGGGTGTTACTGCAAGCTTTGCTATGCTCGGTGATATCATCATTGCCGAGCCCAAAAGCCTGATTGGTTTCGCAGGCCCGAGGGTAATAGAGCAGACTATCAAGCAGCCGCTTCCTGAGGGATTCCAACGGGCTGACTTCCTCCTTGAACACGGACTTATTGATATGGTTGTAGATAGGAAAAATCTCGAGGATATGCTCGCCAAGCTCCTCGACCTCCTCAGATGAGTTACAGTGAGGCGATTCATTACCTCTATAATCTCCAGAAATACGGTATCAAATTAGGCCTCGATAATACAATCAGGCTCATGGAAATTCTCGGCAATCCTCAGCAATCATTTCAATCCATACATGTTGCAGGAACAAATGGAAAAGGCTCAACATCTGCAATTATTGCGTCTATTCTGAAAACCGCAGGTCTGAAAGTCGGGCTATTCACATCGCCTCATCTGATAAGCTTCACAGAAAGAATCCGGATTAATGATGAGGAAATAGCAGAAGATGAAGTTATAAACCTTACTGAAGAGATTAGAAAAAAAATTTCATCCTTCGGCAAGCTCAGGATGCATAGTGAGCCTGTCGAACTAAATCCAACTTTCTTTGAATTTGTTACAACAATGGCATTTCTTTATTTCCAAAGAAAAAAGATAGATATTGCAATAATAGAAGTCGGTATGGGTGGAAGGCTTGATGCTACAAATGTCATTGTACCTGAGGTATCTGTAATCACAAATGTAAGTTGTGACCACAGGGAATTTCTCGGCAATACCCTTGAGGAAATTGCAAATGAGAAGGCAGGCATTATTAAAAACAGCATACCGGTTGTGGTCTCATCTCAGTCATCCGAGGTCTTAGGGGTCATTGAAACAAAGGCTGACGAAAAAAATACAAAGGTTTATCTTTATGGAAGAGATTTTTCTTCAGTATCTAAAAAAGAAGATATTTCAGGGATCTACTTTGACTATTTGAGTGGAGAATCAGTAATTAGAGACCTTTATCTGCCCCTTACAGGAGAACATCAGTTGCAAAACGCCTCTGTTGCTATAAAGGCTGTTGAACTTCTCAATTCAACCAGTAATCCACCCTCCCCCCCTTTAGTAAAGGTCGGTACGACTCGCAACCGAGGGGGTAAGGGGGGATTTGTCTCATTACCTTATATAACTCAAGATATCATAAGAGAAGGCCTTAAGAATGTCAGATGGCCTGGCAGGCTTGAGATAATAAATGAAGACCCACCAATACTAATAGATGGTGCACATAATCCGGCAGCAGCCGTAGCCCTGTTGAATGCTCTATTAAGAAACTTTTCAGGAAAATATGAAAAAATTATCCTTATACTCGGCATCATGGGTGATAAAGACATAAAAGGTATTATGGAACCTCTCCTCCCATTAGCTTCTGAGATAATTTTGACTGCTCCTCATTACGAGCGTGCAGCCTCTCCTGCAAAACTCAAAGAAATTGCAGCAGAATTAGGATTCTCTCATGTTCAGGTTGCACCTACGGTCAAGGATGCTATTGAAATGGCAACAAAAGTAGGGGCAAGGATTAAGGATCAAGGGGTAAAAATCTCGAATCAGCGAAACAATTCTTTATTACCCCTTACCCCTTACCCCTTACCCCTCATCGTGGTTACCGGTTCTTTCTACACAATAGGCGAGGCAAAGGAAGTGCTTGGACAAAAAGGTGTGCTCACAAGGCTCAGGGAATGACAACAAAAGTTCAAAGTTCAAAGTTCAAAGTTCAAAGTTCAAAGACAGTTGCAGTATACGCTATACGCTATACGCTATACGCTATAATCCTTATGCTTTCTTATACTATTCACTGTTCACTGTTCATTGTTCATTGTTTTGCAGAAGAGCTTCCTACAATTATAACCTCAAACTCGCTTGAATACACCAAAGAGACGTCTACATATACTGCAAAAGGCAATGTAAAAATACAGCGAGGTGATATGGTCATTGAGTCAAATGAGATTACATACAATGAACAGACATCCGATGTTATCGCAACAGAAAATGTTAGATATAAAGACCCTGATATATCCTTCACCGCAAGCAGGGCAGAGCTAAATCTCGAAACAAAGACAGGAAAACTCTTTGATGCAGAACTCCTTTACAGAAAAGACAATTATCATGTTTCAGGGAGGGTGATTGAAAAGAGGGGTGAGAAAGCCTACTTTAGCACTGATGCTACCTTCACAACATGTGATGCCCTGGTACCAGCATGGTGTTTCAGAGGTAAAAATATAGACGCAATAATAGGCGAAAGGTTAGAG
>VGWY01000144.1 GCA_016873575.1 Nitrospira sp.
ATAAGTAACTATATGGGGATATTTGTGATTCTTAAAATCTCCCCTATCCCCTCTTTTCCAAAGAGGGGAATAGAAGATAGGCATTTTCCAGAGAGGGGTCTAAGAATATCCACAGGAAAGTCTGAAGAACCTGTATTTTAGTCAGATGTGATATGATAAGAACAAATTATCCTGCAGTGGATTTGCGAAGTATCAAGTTTGTCATTCCGCACTTGTCGGAGCGACTCTTAGCGAAGACTCGCATCGAGATGCGGAATCCAGATTCTTTGTCTTTTCTGGCTTCCTGCTGGAGTTTAACCCTGGATTCCCGCTCCCGTTTCCACTGGGGCAATTTTAACCCTGCGAAAGCAGGGGCGAGGATGACAAAAAGGAAGGTATTTTCATGAAGGTCTGTGAGATTTTTACAAGCATCCAGGGTGAGTCGAGTTATGCAGGTATGCTATGCACATTTATAAGGATGACGGGCTGTAATCTCAGGTGCTTTTACTGTGATACACAATATGCATACGATGAGGGGAGGGAACTCTCGGAAGACCAAATCATGCAAGAAGTCAAACGTTCCGGGATAAGCCTTGTCGAGATTACCGGTGGCGAACCGCTTCTCCAGAGTGAAGTTTTTCTGCTCATCAAAAGACTGCTTGATGAGGGCTATACGGTATTGGTAGAAACGAACGGGTCTATCAGTATAAAAGAGATTGATAAAAGGGCAGTTATAATTCTTGATATAAAGACACCGGGCAGTGGAATGAGTAACAAGATGGATTTAGCGAATTTTAATCATATAAAACATACTGATGAGATAAAGTTTGTCATAACTGACAGGATGGATTATGAATGGTCAAAGGAGATAATTCGTAAATACAACCTCATAAATAAGTGTCACCTTCTCTTATCACCTGTTCATGGAATCATCGCTCCCGGGAAAATTGCACAATGGATGCTTGAAGATAAATTAGAGGCGAGACTGAACTTACAGATTCACAAGTATATCCAAGGGTCTGACACGTCCTTCCTGAAGTGAAGCTCCCCGACTCAAAGTCGGGGCTTTAAAGCTCTTCTTGAATTGCTTTTTAAATGAGTGATAGACTAAATCAGTTTTACTAAAATTTTATAAAAGCCATGGTAAGAATTTTCAGCATAACATTATTATTCTTATTCCTGATGATCAGTTTGTTGAACTGTGGTGGAGGTGGAGATAGTGGCAATGGTAATATTAATAGCATTGGTGGTGGCTGGGTAACTATTGACGCACCCACAACAGATCTTACGTATACCAGTAGTTGTAATTCGATTCATCTTGGTGGAGAAGCCTTTATCAGCCCAACATGGTCGAGGTGTTGTTCAGGATCAGCAGATGATACCGGGGTGACAATTACATGGGACAACGTAACTACAGGCGTCTCAGGGAATGCCTTTCAGAGCATAGATATTTGCTATTTCTATTTTTATTATCCCTATCTCTGCCACCACAGATGGAGCGCTACAGTCCCCCTTATATTAGGAGATAACATGATAACCATTACTGCCTCTGACCCGTCTGGCATAAAGGGATGGGAATCAATTACGGTAACAAAGCCTGCTCATAGCTTCTATGTTTCTGGCAAGGTTACAAACACAGGGGGTGTAGGTCTTTGGGGATACGGTCTTTCGGGAATCAGATTGACATTGGCAGGGACAGCTTCAACTGACTCTGTTTCCACAGATAAAAACGGATATTATTCTTTTTCCTGTATTCAGAACGGTTCTTATACTATTACACCCTCTTCAACAATAAACTATTTCCTTACACCATCCAGTAGAGCAGTGACTGTCAATAATGCTGATGTTATCGGGCAGGATTTTGTAACGGATGCTTATTTTATTTCAGGTACAGTTACTTACTCAAGTGGCTCGGGGTTTTCCGGAGTTGAAATGAGACTTACAGACACAGATTCATCAGCAACATATTACACAGATGCAAATGGGAATTACACCTTCACAGTACCTAATGGATCATACACCATTACTCCTTATAATGTTCTTGGCTATGCCTTCTCACCTGTTAACATAACATTAACTGTCAATAATGCAGACCTTGCTGGACAGAATTTTCAGGCACAGTAAACCCCGTTAGAAATGATAGGGTATTAACCTCGCCCTTTCTACAACGGAATGCAAATATTTGTTCATAGCATATCTGCCATAAATGGCGGAGATTTCTAACGGGGTAAATTTGACTGATCGCATAACTTATTATCACTAAATTCATTCATATATGGTATTATATTGTCATACCATAAGTTCTACGACCCATAGGGAGGTGTGATATGCCGTCAAGAAAGAGGATCGCTATGACAATATCTCTTCCACCTGATATTGCACAGGAATATGAAACAATAGCGAGGACAAAAGGCGAAACAAAAAGTCAATTGTTCAGGGAGATGTTTAACCTCTATAGACAGGAAAAGCTTGAAGATGAGTTTTACAGGCTGCAGAAATATGGAGGGAAAAAGGCAAGAGAGATGAAATTAACAGAGAATGATATCGAACGACTTATATTTGAGGGTCGTTAGTGTTCAAAGTTGTTTTTGATACGAATATATATGTTTCAGCCTTTACCTCTCCTAACAGCAAAGCGGAAGATGCTTATCTGCTGGCAGTGAGAGGTACATGTGAACTCTATACATCCGTATCAATTCTTACAGAGCTTGCAAAAAAACTACGAGAGAAATTTTACTGGGGTGACAACGAGATAACATCTGTACTGAAACATATAAGTAGAGTTGCAACCGTAATCAAGCCCATTGTTAAAATATCGTTACTTCAGGATGAGACTGACAATAGAATACTCGAGTGTGCAAAGGCATCAAATGCCAATCTTATCGTAACAGGGGATAAACACCTCCTTTCATTGAAAGAATTTGATGGAATTGGAATCACAAGGGTTGCAGGGTTTTTGTATATCTTTGAAGTCAAGGACAAATTTACACCATGAAAAAACTTGCTATCACAATGGGAGACCCTGGTGGGATTGGGCCAGAGATAATTTTAAAAGCCCTGAATTCTACTGAAGTCAGAAGGAATTGTATCCCGATAGTTATTGGTGATGCAGGTGTAATGGAAGAGATATTAACACTTCTTAAGCTGCCTGTAAAATTAAGGATCATCAAATCACCTGAAGAATCGAAGTTCGCAAAAGGTACTATTGAACTTATCGATATAAGAGCAACTACAAAAACATCATGCTTAGCAACACATAGAGGAATGAAAGTAATCCCCCCTAACCCCCCTTTAGTAAAGGGGGGGTGGGGGGATTTTCAGGTGAATTATTTTGAAAAATGCAAACCAACTGCAAAGGGTGGTAAAGCCTGTCTTAGCTATATAAAAAGGGCTGTTGAACTTGCACTCAATAAGCAGGTTGACGGTATTGTAACAGCACCCATATCAAAAGAGGCTCTGAAAATGGCTAATTTCAAATGGCCAGGCCATACAGAGATGTTCGCTGATTTAACTAATACAAAAGATTATGCAATGATGCTTACTGGTGGGCCATTGAGTGTTATCCTTGTTACCATCCATACTGCATTGAAGAATGTGCCTCATTTAATTACAAAGAAAAAAATATTAAAGACCATTCGGCTTGCTCAAAAGGCATGTGACATGCTTGAGATTAAAAAACCGAGGATTGCCCTTGCAGGGCTTAATCCACATGCAGGTGAATCAGGTATATTTGGTGATGAAGAGATAAGAAAGATTATCCCTGCAATGAAAGAGGCTGTAAAGGAAGGGATTCCTGTTTCAGGCCCCTACCCTCCTGATATAATCTTTCATAAGGCATACAAGGGAAAATTTGATATTATTGTCTGTATGTATCATGACCAGGGATTGATTCCACTCAAGATGATCGCATTTGATGAAGGCGTAAATGTCACCATCGGCCTGCCATTTATCCGCACTTCACCCGACCATGGAACTGCCTATGACATCGCATGGAAAGGCATAGCAAACCCATCAAGTATGATTGAGGCGATAAAACTCGCTGCGAGATTGAGGATATAATTAACCGAGTCCTCAAATAATGAGCCTGAATAAAAAACACATCATAAGCTGGACACTCTTTGACTTTGCAAACTCCAGTTACTCAGCAGTTATAGCTGCTGTTGTCTTCCCTGTGTATTATGCCAATTTTATTGTCGGGAATGAGGCAGGGTTGGGTGATCTTTGGTGGGGGAGAGCTATATCAGTTAGCATGGCGATTGTAGCCTTAAGTTCCCCATTCCTTGGAGGTATAGCAGATTATGGAGGGCTCAGGAAAAGATTTCTTTTTGTCTACACTGCATTGAGTATAACTGGCATTGCAGGTTTTTCAGCCCTCGATAAGGGAATGATCCTCGAAGGATTCACGTTGGCAATCATCGCGAATCTCGGCATGGAGGGAGGACTTGTCTTTTACAACTCCTTTCTCCCAAGGATAGCTCCCCGGGAATATCAGGGAAGGGTTTCTGCATGGGGATTCATGGTTGGTTATGCAGGTTCGATAATCTCCCTTTTATTTGCCCTTCCATTGGTAAGGTCTGGACTGTTTGAGGCAACATGGCTTATGGTTGCAGCCTTCTTTGCATTGTTTTCAATACCTGCCTTCCTTTTCCTGCCCGGGGATACAAAAATAGAAATTCCATTGGTTCATGCAGGCATGAAAGGTCTCAGATATACCCTGAAGACCCTGAAAGAGATATGGGAGAAAAGGGAGCCACGTAAGTTTCTCATCTCATATCTCATATATGAGGATGGTGTGAATACCGTCATAATCTTTTCGAGCATATTTGCTGCTACCACCCTCGGATTTAAACCACAGGAGCTGATTGCCCTTTATCTTATCGTCCAGACTACAGCCCTCCTCGGCGCACTTGTCATGGCAAAGCCGATTGATCAATGGGGACCAAAAAAGGTAGTTATCATATCACTCCTTATGTGGACATCTGTCTCAACTATTGCCTTTTTTGTCCAGACAAAATTCCAGTTCTGGATGCTGGCTTCCTTTGCAGGGCTTGGCCTCGGGACTGTCCAGGCAGCTACGCGTGCCTTTTACACCCAGTTTATCCCTGACGGAAGAGAGGCTGAATATTTTGGTGTCTACTCATTGGTAGGAAAATCATCTGCGATCCTTGGCCCCCTCGTCTTTGGCCAGGTATCTACGACATTCGGCAGCCAGAGGCCTGCAATCCTTTCTGTGGCGGCATTTTTCCTTATAGGGTTGATTATCCTTCGATTCGTTAAAGGAGGTGGACCAAATATTGATACCAAATAATACAATGAACCACAGAGGACACAGAGAATTTTATTTATTCTGAAATAATTTTCTTAATTACTATCTCTTTCTCATTGATTCCAGCGTGTCCCTCGCATGTAAAGCGAACTTGAAGACCTCATTCAAATGGCTACAGGGGAACGTGTCACATGTTGCACAACTCTCCAAGCTTTTCCCGATGGCGCATTTCCTAATCTCGCACATCTGCTCGCAATAGTAGGTCTTAATGCCCTCTGATCGGCAACCCGTGCAGTTGATGTGTTCTGGCATTATGGGGGCATTATACAGTTTCGCCCACTCCTCAGAGACCTTCGCTCTGAGATGATTATCATTGTTCTTGGTGGCGATGAATGCCTCGCATTTCTCGCAATCAAGTCCACAGTAAGCTATCATTGTTTCTCCTTTCCTTGTTGCCTAAAGGTAGTGATTTGTTAGCCCCTATAAAATTATTGTTTCTTATGCCCGAACTGTCCGAGACTGCCTGGTCTTTGGAAGCTTCCTCAGCTGTATAACCAGTCGCAATGCCTCATTCACTGCTTCACCGTTTGGAAATACGCTGGCTACATCAGGCTCCAAGAGAACTATATTGGTACCCTCTCGGAAACGACGGGCATACTTTCCCCGAATTCCAGATTTCAATAACGACTTTAGGTCATATTCTGGACGCAGATCATCTTCGAGCTCTTGTTTATTTTTCTTCTTCATAAGCCTCTCTTTCTGTTTTAGTCAATTCTCTTGCGCTGATTATTCTAATCCGATTGCCTCTATCAGTATGGGCAACCATCAGGATGCGACCTTGCTGTGAATGCCCAATAGTAATATATCGCTCCTCATCCTTTGAGTGATCAGGGTCATAAATAGTTATGCCGAGTGTATCAGCAAAAACTGTGGCAGCCTCAGTAAATGCTACCTTATGTTTTTTAAAGTTTATCTCGGCTTTTCTAGTATCCCACTCAAATTTCATATTTGGTATTCATAACTATTTTATCAAAAGATGCAAAGATTTGATATTGCCTTGCTGATAATTAGGGCTAACGCCTGAACTCACAGGTGCGGCAGCAGTATCGCCGCATCCTGTGGAGCGACTGGTTATGTGTTATTTTGTTATTGTTTCTACTATGGATATGTCTTTTTTTATCCATTCATTTACTATTGTCGCAACATCGACGCCTTTTTTCTTTGAGAATTTTCTTAGTACTTCCATCATGTCAGGCTCGATGTAAATAGGTAGGTACAATTCTGCATCTGGACGATAAAACTTACCTCTCTCACCTTTGGAAAAATCGTATTCTTTTTTCATTTATTTTCCTCCTGATACTGTTTTGACTCTCTTCTGGTTGCCTTGCGGGCAGAAACAATTCTAATTCTACAACAGTCGGCATCCAACTGCTGAAAAGTATGTACTACAACCAACAAAATGCCATTCTTGTCAATTCCAATTGTAGCCTATCGGTCTTCATGTTCGCTATGCTCAGTGTCGAAGA
>VGWY01000145.1 GCA_016873575.1 Nitrospira sp.
CTCCATCCATATAGGTTTTTACAAATATTGTTCCTTTGCCATGCAAGGCATGTACCGCGTTTGTGAATATATTCAGCAGCGCCTCTTTCATCCTGTCGGGATCAATGTATATTTCAGTGGGCTTACCAAATTCCCTCACGATAGTAATATTTCTGTCATCGAGATCAGGTTGAATAAGGGAGATAATATCATCGACAAGCCAGTTCATATTGATGATTTCCTTTAAGAGCCTTGACTCTTTCACAAAGCTGAGGATCTCATTCAGGATTTTTTCGAGCCCTTTAACCTCATGAGAAATGATTACTGCATACTCTTTCAGATTGCCGTCTAATCTCTTTTCGAGTCTTCTTGCAAATCCGCCTACAGAGACGAGAGGGTTTCTGATTTCATGGGCTACCTTTGCCGCAACCTCTCCAAGAGCTGCCATCCTTTCTGACTTCACAAGCTTCTCACGAAGGTTTCTCAGTTCTGTTATATCACTGACTACATTCACAGTGCCTATTGCTGCACCTGTCGTATTGAATATTGGCGAACTCGAAATAATGAATGTGCCACCAAGATGATCGTCTTCGACTTCTTTCACAAATGCACGTTTTGTCTCGACTGTTTTGTGGTGTGGGCATTCTGACCATGGTTGGTTCATACCATGGAATACCTCATAACACTTTTTCCCGATAATCTTCTGGGGTGTCTTCTTCAACTTTTTACTGACAGCCTTATTAATATTCTTAACCACGTAATCCTCAGTAACAAAGTAGACCATGTCAGATATTGATTCAAAGATATTCTCAAGCTCTTGCTCTGCGAGGGTAACCTGTTCGAAGAGGTGTGCACTCTCTATAGCAGTTGCGACATGGTTTGAAAAGGAAATCAGGAATACCAAATCCTCTTCGAGGATTGGTTTTCTGTTGAAGTGGTTATCAACCCATAGAACGCCAATCACCTTATCTCTCGATATCAAGGGAACAACGGCATAGGCATTTGTCCCTAACTGCTGTGTAAGAACAAAATCAGAAAGTGGTTGCTCATTGACACGCTGAATGTTGAAAGGCCTCTTTTCCTTGACGGTCTTTGTGAGTATGGTTTCTTCTGTTAGCGGTATCTCGATACCAAGGCTGAGCCTGTCGAGAAAGGAGTCCTTGCTTAAGGGACCTGTCTCAATATCCCGGATTATGTCAGGCAATGTCTTTTTCTCTGATGAGAGCCTGTGCCATATCTGTCCTGCCTCCTCATGGCTTGCAGGTCCTACTCCCATGGCTCCTTTCAATATACCCTTCTTTTCATCAATAAGAAATAGAATAGCACGGTTAAATCCGAGGCCTTCACCCATCGTAACTGCTGTTAAAATCATTCTCAAGAGCCTGTCGAGTTCAAGGGTTCCCCTCATTGTTGAACTGATAAAGGAAAGCCTTGAGAGTTCGTCATTTCTCTTGCGTAACTCATTTTCAACACGCTTACGTTCTGATATATCCCTTGCTATACCACTGATACCAATGACATTCCCATGGGTATCCTTTATCGGAGACAGCGTAAGGCTTACCTCAAAGAGCGTGCCGTCTTTTCTTTTCCTTATGGTTTCCATACGCTTGATGGTTTCTCCTCTTTTGATCATTTCGATATGCTCTTTTTCCTTATCCACAATAAAATGAGGGATAAAGGGAAGGAATGAGCCGATGGCCTCTTGTTCAGTAAATCCGTAGATTTTTTCTGCCCCTTTGTTCCATGAAGTAATGATACCGTTGGGGTCAGAAGTAACAATGGCATCTGCAGAGTCATCAATGAGGCTCTCAAGATATTCTTTGGTTTCTGAGACCTCTCTGTACAGACGGAGTATCTCTTCATGATTACGCACCCCGTCAGTAATATCTCTGATAATTACCACAGATTCCACTACAGCACCGCTGTCATCTTTGATCGGATACGAGGTCAGTTCGATATAATTTGTGCCTTTCACCTGCGCAATTGAATTCATCTCACCGGTTTGGAAGGTAACCTTTGCAACACAATGAGGGCATATTCCACCATCTTCGTGAAAGATTTCAATACAGCTTTTCCCGAGTATATCCTCAGCCTTTTTCCCAGACCATTGCTCTATGAGTCTGTTTGCTGAGAGAATCTTATAGTTTTGGTCAAACGTCACGATTCCACTCTGCACACTTTCAAATAAAGTCTCCAATCTCTTTTTCGCATCAAAGACTTCTTTTTCCCGCAAAAATTCTTTTTCGTGTATCCATGCCTTGTCTATGACAAGTGCTGATATGGAAGCAAAATCCTCAACAGTAGCGAGGTCATCTGTTGTAAAAGGTATTACTGTGCCATCAGATTGTTTTTTATCATAAAGTCCGAGTGTTCCAATGATACTGTCTCCAACCTTCAAGGGAACGCAGATGACTGATCGAACATCCAGCCCGGGGACATTCAGGTCCTCAGGCATCTTTGAGACATCTTCAACCAATAAAGGCTTCCCATTTTGAGCAACCCATCCAGCTATCCCATATTCCGAGTCCACTTCTATACTTCCCTCTCTGCCAACTGACAGCCCATATGATGATTTGACGCGCAGTATTCCATCTTCTAAAAGTCTTAATATACATCCATTTGCATTCAAAAGCCTTGATACCCCTTCGGTGATTTTGTTCAGAAGCTCACTGAGGTCAAAAGCAGAGGTAATGGTCTTGCAAAAGCTGACCAGGGAATGAAAGGTTCTGAAATTCATATTTTGCATAGTATTTCTTCTCTATTGAAATTGTTTTTCTAAAATCCCTCAGGGGTTTCTTTTTCTTATCCCTCTTTCATAAAGCTCAATGTATTTTTTTGCTGATTTCGCCCATGAAAAGTCTTGCTCCATGGCAGTTATAATCAATTTTTCCATTTTGCCTTTCTCAGAATAGACACAGAGTGCCCGTTTTATACCATCCTGCATTGCAGAAGGAGTGTAGTCAGAAAAAAGGAATCCGGTTCCTTCCGAGGCGAGATGATTATAATCATAGACCGTGTCAGCAAGTCCGCCTGTCCTTCTTGCTACCGGAATGGTGCCGTATCTGAGTGCAATGAGCTGTCCTAAGCCGCATGGTTCATATTTTGAGGGCATCAGAAAGAAGTCTGAACCTGCATAAATCTTATGGGCAAGTGCCTCTTCAAATCCAATTGTTACAGAAAGTCTCTCTTGGTTTCTCTTTGCTGCATCTGCGAAACCGATATGGAATGTCTCATCACCTTTGCCAAGGATTACAATATGTGCCCCTAATGATAGGATCTCATCAACCGATTTCAGGACGAGGTTTAATCCCTTCTGTTCGCATAATCTGCCAACCATTCCAATAAGCGGGGCATCTTCAACTCTGAGTTTGTCAGAGGTTCCGAATAACGATTGTATAAGATCCCTCTTACATGCTCTTTTCCCCGATATATCATTCTGGTTGTAATTGGCAGATAGAAACCTGTCTTTCGCGGGATTCCATTCTTCGTAATCAATACCATTGTTGACACCATACAGGTCTTCCTCTCTGTTCTTGAGGACACCCTCGAGGCTGAAACCGAATTCTTTACTGAGTATCTCTTTTGCATAAGTATCACTCACAGTAGTCAAAATATCAGAAGATATTAAGCCTGCCTTAAGAAAATTGACCTTGCCATAAAACTCTATACCCTCAGGGGAAAAAAGCTCCCATCCAAGTCCTGTGAGGGGCATCTCAGATGAAGGGAACAACCCCTGATACCCGAGATTGTGTATTGTCAGAAGAGTAGCAGTTTTAGCAAAAAAATCATCTGAGCTATACAGGGTCTTGAGGTAAAGCGGAACAAGGGCAGTCTGCCAGTCATTACAGTGTATTATATCAGGTTGAAGGTTAAGCTTCTTGCATGCTTCAAGGATACCCCTTGAGAAAAATATGAATCTTGCTGCATTATCATCATAATCTCCTGCAGATGTACCATATAATTCCTGTCTGTCGAAGAATTCGTCACATTCGATGAAATAGGCAAGAGATTGATCGCTGAATATTTTCCCCTCTCTTACCTTATCACCTACAGGAACCTTTATCTTGAGGCCAGTATTTTTCAGTGATGGTTGGACTTCTCTTATATTTTTATAGAGGGGCAGGATGACATATGCTATTTCACCCATTTTCCTATATTCCTTGACAAGGGCACCAGCAACATCTGCTAAGCCCCCGGTCTTGATATAAGGAACTGCTTCCGGGGTTGCAATAAGTATATTCATTCTCCAGAATCCTCTTTAATTGTTAATTTTGAATTTTGAAATTTGCATTTTGAAATTTATATTTATATCTTTGCCTCTTTCATGAATTTGGCTGCCTCTTCCGGAGTGGTTGGATTGATATAAAACCCGGATCCCCACTCAAATCCAGCAATCTTTGTGAGCTTAGGGAGAAGTTCTAAATGCCAGTGGTAGTACTCATTAACCTCATCGGAGAACGTAGAAGTGTGGATGACAAAATTATAAGGAGGCATGTCAAGGATCCTGTCTATCTGCTTCAGAATCCTCTGGAGTATGTCAGCAAGAGCCGAGAAGTCATTATTAGGTGGATAGAAAGCGGACTCATGTGCCTTCGGGATAATCCATGTCTCAAACGGCGCCCTGGATGCGAATGGTGCAAGAGCGACATACCTTTTGTTTTCGTATATAACCCTTTTACCACTCTCAAGTTCTTGAGCTATCAGGTCACAAAAAATACACCTCTCTTTGAGAGCATAATAATTCTTTGCTTCATCTATCTCTTCTTTTACAATCTTCGGAGCAATCGGCAGTGCAATTAGTTGTGAATGGGTATGTTCAAGAGATGCACCTGCTGCCTCTCCTTCATTCTTAAATATCATGACATATTTAAACCGTTTGTCCTTCTTCAGGTCAGTAAGTCTGAGATAGTAAGCCCACAGAACATCCTCAACACCTTTGATTGGCATGGTCGCGAGAGAAAGATTGTGATCAGGTGTTTCCACAATAACTTCATGGGCACCTATTCCATTCATTTTGTCAAAGATACCTTCACCTGCCTTTTTAAGGTCTCCAGATACCTGCAATGCCGGGAATTTGTTCGGCATGACTCTCAGAGTCCATCCAGGTGTATTCGGCTTTGTATCAGGTGGCCGAAAGGCTATTATCTCCGGTGGTGTTGTATATTCATTACCATGACAGAATGGACAGAAACCACCCCTCTTCCTCTGAGAAGAAGGAGAGATAAAATCTGTCGGCCTTTTCCCTCTCTCCACCGAGATAATAACCCAACGGCCAACAATAGGGTCTTTCCTAAGCTCGGGCATATCTCCTCCCTCTAATAATTTGTAGCGTATAGCGTATAGGGTGTAGCCTTTATTACACGCTACTCCTTACACGTTACACGCTTGGCATTATTATATCACAATGGGATATAATCTCTCATGAAACCAACATTTATTCACAGGCTTGTGAATGGCCCCTTTGAGGACCCGGCTCTCTTTGTAAGGGTCATGCGAGAGAAGAGGGCGTTCTTATTTGATGTGGGCAGTATCAACAAGCTCAAACCAGGTGACCTGCAGAAGGTAACCGATGTTTTTGTAACCCATACCCACATAGACCACTTTATTGGATTTGATACGCTCCTCAGGGCATTACTGAGAAGAGAGATGCCGTTGAGAGTGTATGGCCCTCCACAAATAACCGAATGTGTAGAAGGTAAACTCAGAGGTTATACGTGGAATCTCATAAAGGAATATCCCCTCAAGGTAGAAGTTTTTTGCGTTGTTGAAGATAAGATACTGAGATCAAGTTTTCATGCAGATAATTATTTCAAGAGGGTAGATCATGGCAAAGCAGGCATTGACGGTATTGTCTTAAATGAACCTTTATTGAGGGTGAGGGCAGTTCAGTTAGACCACCAGGTGCCGTGTCTTGCATTTTCACTTGAGGAAGCATTTCACATTAATATTGATAAAGCTGCCTTAACAGAGAGGGGGCTATTAGTTGGACCATGGCTGTCTGAATTAAAAAGTGCTTTGAGGACATCTCAACCAGATGATACTGTTTTTATGGTTGAAAACAGGAGATATACCCTTGAGGAGTTAAGGGAAGTTGCAAAGATAACAAAGGGACAGAAGGTTTCCTATGTGACTGATGCATCTCTCCATGATGAGAATATTCAAAAGATTATCGAACTCGTTCGTGATTCCGATACCTTTTACTGCGAGGCTTATTTTCTGGAAAGAGATAGAGAAAGAGCGTTAGAGAGGTTTCATCTGACAGCAAAAACTGCTGGTAGGATTGCCAGAGATGCAGGGGTGAAAAACCTTGTTGTTATGCATTTTTCACCAAAATACAGGGATGATTCAGAAAACCCTGAAGACGAGGCAATGAGGGAGTTTAGGCTGCATTGAGAGCAGGCAGGATATAGTATTTTCGCTCATTCTCGGTCGTACCGACCTCCGAGGGCTTTTGCCTCTTGGTTTTTATATATATACTATCTGACTATCGGCAAAAGAATCCGCTCAAATACTATAACCTGCCTATTTTCTTTTTAAAAACCAGCACTGCATTTACCCCGCCGAAACCGAATGATTGGGAAATAGCAACTTCAATTTCAGCTTTTCTTGTCCGGGTTACAAAATCGAGATCACATTCAGGATCGAACTCCTTCAGATTGATTGTTGGAGGTATAATCCCTTCATTCATGCTCATCAGTGTAAAGGCTGCCTCAAGTGCTCCT
>VGWY01000146.1 GCA_016873575.1 Nitrospira sp.
TGTTAATCTCCCTTTCAATCTTGGTATCGGAGCGGCTATGCAGACGGGATACAGATATGCTGAAAGGAATGGATATGATATAGCTGTCCAATTTGATGGAGATGGTCAGCACAGGGCGGATCAGCTGCAAGATATTCTTAATCCGATACTGAAGGGAAATGCAGATATTACAGTTGGATCAAGGTTTATCAACAAAGGATTGTATGACGCCGAATTACCAAGACTTATTGGTATCAGGATACTTTCGCGTATAATATCAATTTTTATTGGGCAGAAGATAACAGATCCAACATCTGGTTTCAGGGCTGTTAATCGGAAGATAATAGAATTTTACAGCAGATATTATCCTGATGATTATCCAGAGCCTGAGGCACTTGTCCTCTTGCACAGGGCTGGTTTCAGAATACATGAAGTTCCCACATTGATGAGGAAGAGGCTGATGGGAAACTCATCTATAACGATAGTGAAGGCTATTTATTATATGATTAAGGTCATATTGGCAATAACAATTGACATAATTAAAAAAGTACCAGGGAGGTAATATATGGAACTGATTACATTATTCGCAACGATTATCAACATCATTATTTTCATAACCGTAGTTGAGCTGACGCGGAGGAACAGACTAAAGGAGCGATATTCACTGCTCTGGCTTTTTTCTTCCTTCGTGATGATATGGTTTTCTGTGTCTCGGGAGTCTCTCCACCTTCTATCAAGGGTAATCGGTATTCAATACCCACCTTCTCTTATCTTCCTGTTAGGCTTTTTATTCCTGATCATTATCAATATACATTTTTCTACTATAATATCGGAACTATCTGACCAGAATAAAACTCTTACGCAGGAAATAGCCCTTCTCCAGGAGACGGTGAAGAGCAGAAGAGGGGAGGGGGGAAAATGATGGGAGAGAGAACCATATCCATACATTCTTCTTTAGCCTTTCTTTTTGTATTTGTCATTATTCTTTTGAGTGGTAAAAATTCTTTTTCTCAGCAGTTCCCTGACTGTTTGATATGTCATAAAATGCAGGCTTCCGGGCAGTATGTTCATCCTGTTTATAAAAAGGGCTGCACTTCATGTCATACAGAGGCTCACAAAACTGGGTCAAAGGCTCAGAAATATCTTTTTTCGAAAGGGGTAGATCTTTGCTGGGGTTGTCATAATAAGGCAAAATTTTCAAAGAAGGTTGGTCACCCTCCTGTTGCGAAGGGTGAGTGTACATCCTGCCATGATGTCCATACGACCAATAATCCGAGGCTATTACTTTTACCCATGCCAAAACTCTGTTATAAATGTCATGACCTTGCAAAGTTTTTGAATAAATCAAACCATGCCCCGGTCGATGAAGGCAGATGCATGTCATGCCATGATCCACACAGCAGTGGAATAAAGAGTCTCCTCTTAGCTGATGTGCCGGCTCTCTGTTTTATGTGCCATGAAAAAAAGAAATACATCTCAGAGGAAAAGAAGAAACATCATTCCCCTGTGGCAAAAGGTATGTGCAGGAATTGTCATCAGCCACATGCTTCAGCATCAAATAAATTACTTGTAAAATCCGCTCCTGATATGTGTTTTGTCTGTCATGAAGGTGCTGATTTTAAGAATAAATATAATCATGCTCCTTTTGCTCAGGGTATGTGTATGAACTGTCACGAACCGCATCAGGGTGATATAAAAAATCTCCTTCTTGCCGGCACGCCTTCACTCTGTTTTAACTGCCACAACAAAGCAGAATTCCTCAAAAAGAATCAGCATCCCCCTGTATCGGCAGGTATGTGTTCAATATGCCATGAACCTCATGCATCTTCAACATTTGCATTACTTTCTTATCCAATAAACGATGGTTGTGTCCTCTGCCATCCAAGGATTGCTGCGGGAGCACACGGAAGGGCTGGTCTTTCTCAAATCTGGCATCCACTCAAAAATAGAAAATACAAGCCATCCAGGGACGGCCAGCTTTCATGTGTAAGCTGTCACAGTCCACACAGCTCTGATTCCATGATTCTTTTCAGATTTCCGGCAAAAACACCTGCTGAAATATGCTCGAATTGCCATAAAGGGAAGTGAAGGAAGCTCGGATAAATCCGCTTAAGCAGAAGGTAATCGAGAGAATCGGAAGAGAGGGGCCGATTCTTTTTGAAACCTTTATGGAGATGGCACTCTATGAGCCTAATCTCGGATACTACGCATCAGACAAATTAGTAATAGGCAAGTCAGGCGACTACTATACAAGTCCGCATCTTCACTTTGCCTTCGGTGCAACTATTGGAAGACAACTTGAGGAGATGTGGGAAATATTGGGGAGCCCATCTGAGGTGGATACCTTTCAGGTTGTTGAGATCGGTGCAGGCGCCGGATATATGTGTAAAGATATTTTGTCCTATCTCAATAACAGAGTTTTTTACAAAGCTTTAACGTATGTCATAGTAGATCCCAATCCTTTTATCCAACAAAGACAGAAAACATTGCTGGTGAACTTTTCCGAGAAGGTTCAATGGGTCTCTTCATTCAGAGAACTTGCTAATATAAAAGGTTGCATCCTTTCAAATGAACTCTTAGATGCCTTTCCTGTTCATCTGATCGAGATGGAAGATGAATTAAAAGAGATTTATGTTACTGTTGATAACGATAATTTTATCGAGATAAAAGCGACTCTTAGCACGGATGCCCTATCTGATTATTTGCACGAATTTTCCATAGAACTCACCAACGGATACAGGACAGAGATCAACCTCATGATAAAGGATTGGCTCAGGTCCATAAATGAAGTACTATCTGAAGGATTTATCCTCTCAGTAGATTATGGTTATTCTGCGCGGGATTATTACAGTGAAGAAAGAAACAGAGGTACGCTCCTCTGTTATTATCGACATCAGGTCAATGAAAATCCCTATATCAACATCGGTGAGCAGGACATAACAGCGCATGTAAATTTTTCATCTCTCAAGAAATGGGGAGAAGATATTGGATTGAAGACCATAGGATTCTGCAAACAGGGGACATTTCTTGTTGCTATCGGAATTGACAAGATCATTCATGAGCTTCATGAAAATTCTCCTGATTATCTCTTTGAGGTCGCAAAAATAAAGGGTTTAATTTTCCCGGGTACCATGGGAGAGTCACACAAGGTCCTGGTTCAGTATAAGGGGGGTGGATTCCCAAAACTCAAGGGATTTTCGGTCAGTAATCAAGCAGACAGGTTATAGATATTATAGAGGGGACTGTCCCAGATTTACGGACGAAACGAAGTGGAGTCGTAGAATCGGGACTGTCCCCGAAGTAAAAAGTTTAGTTCAATTTATTTAAAAAGCTGTTCAGCATCTCGATGCTCTTTGCTGCATCCTCAGCATTGTGTGCCTCAATCGTATAGAGAAGATCATTATCTTTTAGCATCGAGAATAAGGTATCAAAATCAAATGTTCCTTCACCGATCGGTTTATGGGCATCAGCTTCCCTGTTATTGTCATGAAGGTGGAGTTCGATGATATAAGGCTTGAGTTGACTCAGCCATTCTTTGAGGGGTATCCTCGAAAAGAGATTGAAATGGCCTGTATCAAAGCAGATGCCAAAGTTTTCAGATCCTATTTCCTGCATCAGTAGCCTCAGATTTGTTGGTTCATCCTCGAAGATATTTTCTATGGCTATCTTTATACCTGTTTCTGCAGCCCTCGGTAATAATTGCTTCCAGGTTATAAGACTCCCTTCAAGCCATGTATCAATCCTCAGTGCATACTTCCATTTTTCATATCCGGAATGGAACACGATGACCTCAGTTTTAAGGGTTTCTGCTATCATGAAGGTATGGAAAAACCTCTCGATAGTTACAGCCCTGACCTTAGAATCAACTGCCCCTGGAGATAAATCCATAAATGGTGCATGTATTGTAAGAGAGGGATTATAATCAAGCCTTTCTTTCAGTCTTGCGATATCTGAATCTTTTATGGTGTCAAGGGAATGTGATGAAAAATAGATTTCAAGATTTATACGGTGTTTCTTTAGAAAAGAGAGATATTCTTCAATTTTATTAAGAGGGATATGAACATGGGGCTTAATCACTATGTCCCAACAGATGCTCCAGCCTTCGTTTCTTTTTTAGGCTCTGACTTTGTGTCGACTTTTGTCGAAGGTGTAGCTTCAGACTCTTTTGCCTTTTTCCGTTCGGAAGAGGCATAATCTGTTACATACCATCCTGTACCTTTCAGGATGAAAGAAGTGTGAGAGATTAATTTATGCATATGCCCGCCACAATCAGGGCATGTGTCTAATGGTTCATCAGAGAATTTTTGGATCATCTCGCAATGTTTACCGCAATCAAGGCATTCATACTCATATATAGGCATCCCTATACTCCTTTGAAGAGAGTTTAAAGGTAACTAATAAGTATAACATAAAAATACCTGTTCTCGGGTCCGAAAAATAGAGATAGACAATCTAACACCCTGATATGTTTGTCATTGCGAGCACCCGAAGGGTGCGTGGCAATCTCTTTGCAAAAAGGCGAGATTGCTTCGTTTCACTCGCAATGACAGTTTCTATCTCTATCCCTCGGTTGGGTTATCGCCATTGACAATCTCATGATTATTATATTATTCTTTATAATTCTTATTTTAAAACACATGAAGGTGGCAGAATGAAAACTGTATTTGCGAAAAAGGGAGAGGTAGAGCAAAAGTGGTATCTTGTTGATGCGGAAGATGTTGTCCTTGGAAGGCTCGCAACCAAAATAGCTACTTATCTACGTGGCAAAAACAAACCGGTATTCACTCCTCATATCGATACAGGAGACTTTATTATTGTTGTGAATGCTGATAAAGTGAGAGTCACGGGTAAAAAGCTTGATAATAAGATTTACTACAGTCACTCAGGGTATCCAGGGGGATTAAAGTCTGAGACATTAAAAGACCGTCTCAGCACGAAGCCAGCGAGTGTTATAATGGATGCAGTTTGGGGAATGCTTCCCAAGGGAAGACTCGGAAGGGCACTATTAAAGAAACTTAAGGTCTACAGAGGATCTGAACATCCTCATAAAGCGCAGAAACCTGAAACATTGTCTCTATAGACAACAAAAAGAATTTGACAAAAGGAGCTGTAAATGGCTGATATTCAATACAACGCAACCGGCAGGAGAAAATCTTCCATAGCAAGGGTTAGTATTGCACCAGGAAATGGAAGGATCATTGTGAATGAAAAACCCGTTGATACTTACTTCCCCAGGGAGACATTGAGGATGATAATTCGTCAACCGATTGAGCTTGCTGGTATTACTGGTAAATTTGATATTTCCGCATCAGTCAAAGGAGGAGGCCTTTCAGGCCAGGCAGGTGCTGTAAGACACGGTATCGCAAGGGCAATTGTGAACATGGACAGTGACCTTCGTTTAAGACTGAAGAAGGAAGGCTTTCTTACAAGAGACCCAAGGGAAAAAGAGAGAAAGAAATACGGACAGAAGGGTGCACGGAAGAGATTCCAATTCTCTAAGAGATAATGTCCAGAATTCAGAAGTCAGAATTTAGAAGTCAGAACAACATAAATGAGATAATCTGTTTTCTGTTATCTGTATTCTGTTAACTGTCATGTTAAAGGTTGCCATATGTGGTGGCAGTGGATATACAGGGATTGAATTACTTCGTATCCTTTCACATCATCCTGAAGTTGTAGTTACAGCAGTTACCTCGGAAAAATCTGCAGGGAAATCTGTAAGTGAACTGTTCCCCCATCTTTATCAATACTCAAACCTACTCTATGAGCCGTTAAAGGCAGAGGCTATTCTCGAAAAGGCAGACCTGTTTTTTATGGCTCTTCCGCATGGAGAATCACAGGAGAAAGTAGACTACTTTTTCAGACAGGGGAAGAAGGTTATTGACCTCTCTGCTGACTACAGACTCAGAGATGCAAAGATATATGAAGAGTGGTATAACGTACCTCATAAATTTCAAAAAACCCTGAAAAAGGCTGTCTTTGGATTACCTGAACTTTACAGAAAGGAGATTGCCAAGGCCAGTCTTATAGCTAATCCTGGCTGTTACCCGACAAGTGCTATCCTTGGGCTCTATCCTGCAATCAAAAATAATCTTGTTGATCTTTCTTCAATCATTATTAATTCGGTTTCGGGAACAAGTGGTGCTGGAAGAAAATCGGATGTCGCCTTTTCGTTTTGTGAGGTGAATGAGGGATTCAAGGCATATGCCATCGGGACACACAGACATACCCCAGAAATTGAACAGGAGGTATCGGTTTTAGCAGGTAAGAATATAAAAGTCAACTTTACGCCACATCTTGCTCCATTTGACAGGGGAATACTCACAACGATGTATGTCCGGCTCACAAAGAAAATCAGTACGAACCAAATAGTAGATGTCTATAAGAAGGCATATGCTTATGAGCCTTTTACAAAGGTTCTTGATGAGGGAAGATTCCCGAATGTGAAGCATGTGCGGGGGACCAATGTGTGTGTGATTGGACTCACTATAAATATGAGGACAAATACCCTGATCATTGTTTCTGCGATAGATAACCTTGTGAAAGGCGCATCAGGTCAGGCTGTGCATAACATGAATATCATGCTGGGAATTGATGAAAAGACAGCGCTCGATACCATTGCATTGTTCCCATAAATAAAATGACACCAAAAGGCTTTCTCTTCTCTACAGTTGAGGCCGCGATAAAGGTTCCCGGTCGTAAAGACCTTGCACTC
>VGWY01000147.1 GCA_016873575.1 Nitrospira sp.
TTATGTAGATGATCTTATCGACGGTCTCATGAAGCTTATGAATAGTCCCGATGACTTCACAGGACCTGTCAATTTAGGAAATCCTCACGAATTCAGTATCCTTGAACTTGCGCAAAAGGTTATCAAACAAACAGGGGCAAAGTCGAAGATCGTCTTTCAACCTCTCCCCCCGGACGACCCCACTCAGAGGCAGCCCAATATCACCCTGGCAAAGGCAAAACTTAATTGGCACCCCTCTATCCCTCTCAATGAAGGATTAAAGAAGACCATCAAATATTTCAAGAAGCTCATCAAGGAGTGACTTTAATCCTACCCCTTTTTCGTTTTAAATCGGGTTTTGATTATGATAAGATACAACCGATCTATTTAAGCATTGCTTAGGTTTATTAGCTTTGTTAGGTTGCCAGCCTCTTGTATGGAGGTTAAAATACATCAAAACGTCATAAAAGAAGGGATATAAAGTGGGCAAAATCATTTTGGAATTAGCAATTGTGATTAGTCCCTAAAGTAAAAATCAAAAGGAGGAAGAAATCTCATTTAAACGGGCAATATATACTTCAGCAATTGACGCACTGAATGCATTATTCATTAGCTGCTTATGAGCAAAAATATCAAATGTCGTCTGATGAATTTTATGCAAATTATTTATCAGTGAAACTTGAAGATTCCAAAGATTTTGTGGAATGGGCAGGGGACTACCAGCATTATATTGAATTGAAACACGAATTAGAGGAAAAGCTGAAAGTTACTGTATGAAAAATATAGTGCAATATTTTTTAAAAAACCAGTCGCTTATTATGAATTTATCCAGTGTGGACATGGGAGCAAACTTAGCGTAATTCAGGTTTAAAGCTATACTTTATAAGAGGTTAGACAGAATAACCATGGGAAAGATGGAAAAATTATTAGAGAAGATTAAAACGAATCCCAAAAACGTGAGATTTGAGGAACTATGCAAGATTTTGAAAAGTAAAGGGTATGATATAATAAACGTGAAAGGTAGTCATTATTCGTTCTCCAACGGCGAAAAGACAATCACTATAGTAAAACCACATGGTGAAAATAAATTCTGTCACGTGTTAGATGTAAAGGAGGTGATAAGGCAATGTTTACAATAGAAGACTACGAAATAGTAATATTCCCCTCATCAGATAAAGATGAACGTTGGCTTTATGTTAGATTTCCAGACATCCCTGAAATACTTACCGGCGGTAGCACTATAGAGGAGGCTATCCAAAATGCAAAAGAGGCATTTGCCTGTCATATGGAAGCATTACAAAAACAGGGTAAGAAGATTCCAGAGCCAAAAGGGAAACTCATGTATGCTTGATGGACCCAAACAACTTTGGACCCAGAAAAGAGAACTGTCCCCTTTTCCAAGAACACGCAATAAACTCAATAAACCCAATTAACGCAATATTTGTGAATGAGGGAATGAATGAGATATAATATTTCATCTATTGGGAGGTATACGGATGAATTTAATCATTGAAATCGAACAAGAGGAAGACGGGCGGTGGATTGCAGAAGTGCCGGATCTCCCCGGAGTGCTTGCATATGGTCATACCCGTGAAGAAGCCATTGCTCGTGTCAAGGCTTTATCATTGCGGGTGCTGGCCGACCGCATGGAGAACGGCGAAGCTGTTCCTGAAATGGATGAGGTTTTCTCAGTAACTGCATGAGCAGGTGGCCATCTGTAAAAGCGAAACAAGTGTTAGCGGCACTGCTGCAGATTGGCTGGAACATCAAGCGACATAAAGGCGGTTCACACCGTGTTCTTTCACACCCTGATTGGCCAGATTATATATTTGCGTTTCATGATAATGAGGAAATCGGCCCACGCATGTTAGCACGCATTGCAAAGCATACAGGGCTTAAGCCGGAAGATTTATGATATTGCAAGACCCGGCGATTGTGTCAATTAAAAATATAGGAAGTGTCCCTGGTTTTCTCATTCAAGATTTACCAGCATCTTTGATAATTTTGTGTGGCGAGAAGGTAAGTATATGATACAATATTAAAAGATTATATTCGGAATGGAGTGAGTGATGGAAACATTGAAACTTCCTGATTCGGTAAAGGAGATTTTAGAGTTAGCTCAAGGGACCAGCCTTGAAGAGAAGGTCTCTAATCTTGTATTCGGTGACATAGAAAGACGCCTTCATCTCTGCTCGGAAAGGATCATCGAGTTCGAAAAAAAATATGGGATAAATTTCAGAGAATTTGAAGAAGCATGGCAAAGAGATGAAATCCAGGATAAACATTCCCACGAGGCAGAACGCGATTACATGGAGTGGGAAAGCCTGGATGACGAACACAGGCTGTTATTATCCCAGATCAGAAAGCTAAAGGAAGAGCTAAAGCATAAATAGTTATGATCCTTTCTGTCGAGGAGTTTTACAGGCAGTTAAAAAATGCTCTACAGAAATACCTTTCTACATTCGAGTTAAAGGTAAATGAGATTAATTCACTCAGATTAAAAGCAAGGGTTATTCTTACTCAATCTACATTCATTGATGTATTCTATGGAGCCAGGAAAAATAGGATCGATTTTGCTCAATTTCCCAAAGCAAAAAAAAGAAGGGGTTACATATATGCACGTTAGAGATAGTGCTGAATATGTGAGAAACCTCAGAATAAAAGAGGGTAAGAGAGTTAAGTCAGGAAGAAGATTTATCGAAGAACTTATTCAATGGCAAAAATCAAACTCTTAATAGATACTGATTTGACCCCATTTGACCATCTTCTGGTTTTTTAAATGCAATTTATTTCTAAGTTTAATAGAAAAAACCTTTTTTGTATTCTAATCTTGGTCAGTATAGTTTCCTGTGGAAATTCAAACAATGAGCCCAATGCAACTTCCTCTGTGTCACTTGAAAATGCAAATAATTTCAGAGTCTTATTGAATTCACCCAATGAACTGCTTTGTAATCAGTCAACGAATATTTCAGTTAAGGTATATACAAATATTTCAAAGGCTATAAAACATGATTTATATAATTTTCAATATAAGTGGACAGCAAATGCAGGTGAAATAATAGGTGAGGGACCAAATATAACTTATATAGCACCTGAAAATGAAAATCTTGCTTATATCAATATAAAAGTTATCGATGATTATGGAAATTCAATTGTGAAATCAGCTCCTATCGTTATACATAAACAATACATAATAATAAAGGCGGACGATTTAGGCGATATCCTTCATGAAAAATGGCAAAATTTTATTAATTATCTTGAAAACAATGATATAAAAGCAAGTATAGGTATCATAGCTAAATATCTTACATATTCTAATACTAAATGGTTCAATAATGTTAAATTGCTTATTGAAAAAGGTAACATCGAGTTTTTTTGTCACGGGCTTGACCATTCAAAAGGCACATATCCTGATGGTCAACTGTATTGGGAATTCAAAAATACACCTTTTGAACAGCAAAAAGATCACTTAACTCAATGCGAAAATTTAGCAAAGGAAAAGCTTAATATCACATTTTATACTTTTGGTGCTCCATATAGTACCTTTGATGATAATACACGCATGGCATTAGAAGAGATAGAAGAAATAAAAGTATGGTTCTTTGGAGATCAAAATTCAAAAAAATTTGTTTTAAATAATACCGTCAATACAGAGACGGATCAACACCCAAACTTCGAACAATTTGTTAGTCAATATAATAAGGATAGTAACTATATTATATTACGATTCCATCCTGGTAGCTGGGTTAATAATGATTTTATCGAATTTAGAAAAATTATTGAATATTTGATGAAACAAGAGATTAAATTTATAACCCCATTCGAGTACTATAAAATTTTGCAAAAATTGTGAGCAGCAAAATGTCCTGTGTCATGCTGGAACTAATCATTTATGATTTCGTAAAATTTTCTCGATGATTTTTTCCCATTTCTTTGATAAAATTATCTACCTTAAAACTAAGGTAGCTCGGTCATTTGGCTTTTTAGCTATTGAAAATATGTAATATATTCGTGATTCCATGAGGTTTACTTCTGGGGGTAAGTTATGAAAGATTTTTATAAAAACAAAAGAATCCTGATCACCGGTGCTGCAGGAACCATCGGAAAAGAGATCGTAAGACAACTGTATTCATTTGAACCTGCAGAACTTCGACTTATGGATAATAATGAAACAGAAATGTTTTTTCTTATGGAAGAATATAAAAACAAAAATGTTTTCTGTTTTCTCGGAGATGTAAGGGATCGAGATAAAGTTGAAAAACTTACAAAAGGTATTGACATAATTATTCATTCTGCAGCATTTAAGCATGTAATACTTTCCGAGTACAACCCATTCGATGTAGTCCAGACAAATATCATAGGAGTTGAAAATGTTATCAGGGCTGCAAGGTCTAATGACGTTAAATATGTCCTTTTTACGAGCAGTGATAAGGCTGTAAATCCAACCAATGTTATGGGAACATCTAAACTTATGGGTGAAAAACTTGTAACAGCTGCCAACATCATAAAAGACGGTATTAGTACAATCTTCAGCAGTACTCGATTTGGTAATGTAGTTGGTTCCAGAGGTTCTGTTGTACCCATATTTCTCAATCAGATCAGAAAAGGCGGGCCTGTGACAATTACAGACAAAAAAATGTCACGTTTCATAATGACAATAGAGGAAGCTACAAGATTAGTCTTGAAATCTGTAACGATTTCAAAAGGTGGAGAGGTTTTTGTAACTAAAATGCCTGTTATCAGGATCCAAGATCTTGCGGATGTAATGATAGATATTCTCGCACCAAAATATGGACATAAGCCGTCTGAAATAGAGAAAACAGAGATCGGCGCCAAACCGGGAGAAAAACTCTATGAGGAGCTCATGAGTGAGGAAGAAATCCATCGTTCTTTAGAATTAAAAGATATGTTCGTTATTACACCTGCGTTTAAGGCTATTTATCAATCTATAAAATATGAATACCCTGATACCTTATCGAATAGAATATTAAAATCATATGTATCTTCTACAGGAAAACCATTGGATAAAAAAGCTCTTAAAAATTTTCTACTTGAAAATAAAGTATTTGAGAAGGTTCAAGAAAATTTTTATGGAGGAAATATTTGAAGGTTTTAATATTAGGTGCTGACGGCTATCTTGGCTGGCCTACCTGCATCTATTTTTCACATAGGGGGCATGAGGTTATCGGAGTAGACAATTATTTCAGACGAAATGCAGCCATAGAACTCGATTGTGAGCCATTAATACCTACCCCAAACCTTATTCAAAGGGCAAAGATATGGGGAGAAATTACTGCCAAGAAGATTAATATTCATATAGGGGATGTCTGTAATTATAACTTCCTTCTGTCATTATTTAAAAAATATAGACCCGATGCAGTCATTCACTATGCAGAGCAACCATCAGCCCCTTACTCCATGATAAACAGGGACAAGGCTGCTTTCACCATACAGAATAATCTGATGAGCACCCTGAACATTGCTTATGCAGTGAAAGAGACAAACCCCGATTGCCATATCATAAAGCTGGGGACCATGGGTGAATATGGGACACCGAATATTGATATCGAAGAGGGTTGGCTGGAAATTAAACATAAAGGCAGGCAAGAAAGGTTCCTTTTTCCAAGACAGGCAAGTTCCCTCTATCATACAACAAAGATACAGGATACAGACCTCTTATGGTTCTATGTGAGGATATGGGGGTTAAGGGTAACAGACCTCATGCAGGGCCCTGTCTATGGGATCTCCACTGATGAATCAGACCTTGATGAAAGACTCATACCAAATTTCCATTATGATGAGATATTCGGCACTGTATTGAACCGATTTATCGTTCAGGCAGTAGCAGGACATCCACTCACAATTTATGGGAAAGGTGGACAGACAAGGGGATATTTGAATATTAAAGATACAATGCAATGTGTTTATCTGTCAGCAACTCAAGCAGCCAAACAAGGTGAACTGAGGATTTTTAACCAGGTCACTGAAACATTTTCAGTGACTCAGCTTGCAGAAATGGTGAAAAAGGTTGGTGAGAACCTCGGCCACAGAGTCGAGATCAAAAACCATGAGAACCCGAGGAAGGAAGCTGAAGAACATTACTACAATCCAAAATATACAGGCCTTTTAGATCTTGGCTTACAGCCTCATTACCTGACTGAAGATATCCTCGAAGGCATGTTCAGGATTGTTGAGAAGTATAAAGACAGCATAAACAAAGATGCCATCTTCAGGGGAGTAAAGTGGAGGTAGTAATAATATAGGCACTAAGAATGGAATTCTCACAGATAGCTCCACAACAATACTCCCAGTGTGATAGCCGGGTACCCCTCTATTTACCGCCTTTCTTTTCAACCTCTTTTTAAATTAAAATAATTATATCGTAAGCATATTCAAAGTGTGAAAAAGAAAAATGACGGAAATAAAACAATATTACTGGAGAAAAACACAAATATTTTATATAACACTAATTACATTGATATCTATCTTAGGATTCATCAATTGTTCATGGTCTTTAACTATTATTTCAGACGAGAAGGCTCAATGTATCATTGTTTATCCACAGAATGCATCTGTCCAGGAGAAATCAGCAACGGAGGATTTACAGGTATATCTATATAAAATTTCAGGTGCAAGACCCGAAACTCTCCATGAAGGGATAACACACGGTAAGATTCCAATCTATTGGTCACACAAATGC
>VGWY01000148.1 GCA_016873575.1 Nitrospira sp.
ATATGATATTAAAGTTTTTTATGAAGCTGCAAGTTATCAAATTCCTGAATAACTGGAACAAAGAACCTGTCATTCCGCACTTGATGCGGAATCCAGGTTCTTTGTTTTTTCTGGATTCCTGCTTTCGCAGGAATGACCTGAAGTAAAGTTCCGATTAAGTCGCTGTAACAGGTCATGCACGCTCATTCTTATCACTGGATGTTTCTTGTCTGGTGCAATCTCGCATAAGGGTTTCAGAACAAAATCACGCTCATGCATAAAAGGGTGCGGAATCCTTAAATAATCTTTATCCAAAATAATATCATCAAAGAGAAGAATATCAAGGTCAATAATACGAGGTCCCCATCGAAATGATTCCTCCCTACCAACCTCCTTCTCAATATCCTTTAATGTCTTTAAAAGCTCCTCCGGCTCAAGTTCTGTCTCTATTTCTATTGCCATGTTTATAAATTTCGGCTGATCCTTTACACCCCACGGCTCAGTCTCATAGAGAGAAGACCGCTTTCTCATGACGATTCCTTTGTTTTCAAGAAGCTGAATTGCGCGGTGACAATTTTCTTCTCTATTTCCGAGGTTAGAACCAATGCCAATATATGCGATAGACATCTCTTGCCTAAATAATCTATAAATATTCAGACATACACAGGCAGGGCATGAGTTTCGATTAGAGTTAAAGAACTTTTCCAATTCTCTCTACTGCCTCTTTAATTCTATCCACAGATGCGGTTAACGCAAATCTTACATACCCTTCTCCCGGCTCTCCAAAACCATTTCCCGGGGTTCCGAGTACACCTGCCTTTTCAAGTAGATGTGCAACAAATCCTGAAGAATCAAAGATAGATGGGACCTTTGCCCAGATGTAAAAGGTTGCTTTTGGTTTAATAAGATGTATGCCAAGTTTTTTAAACCCATTATAAAGGGTATTTCTCCTTTCCTGATAGGTCTTCCTTATCACAGAAAGGATTCTGTCATCTGTATCGAGTGCGACTATGGCTGCCTCTTGTATGGCCTGAAAAACCCCTGAATCGAGGTTTGTCTTTATCTTTCCGAGGCCTGCTAAAACCTCCTTATTACCGACAGCAAAACCTATCCTCCAACCCGTCATATTATACGTCTTTGAGAGCGAATGGAACTCAATTCCTACATCCTTTGCACCGGGTATCTGCATAAAACTCAACGGTCTTCTATCATCATAATATATCTCGGTATATGAGGCATCGTGGCAGACTATAATGTTGTACTTCAACGCAATCTTTATTACCTCCCTATAGAATTTTACCGGTGCTATAGCTGAAGTGGGATTATTAGGATAGTTTATGAAGATGAGTTTTGTTTTCTCGAATACCTTTTTGGGTATCACGGTGAAATCAGGCAGAAAATCATTTTCCTCTCTGAGTGGCATCATATATCTTTTCCCACCGGCAAACAAAGTGCCAATAGGATAAACAGGATAGCCAGGAGATGGTATAAGCACTATATCACCCGGGTTGACAAATGCCAATGGAATGTGGCCTATACCTTCTTTCGAGCCGATTAAAGAAAGTACCTCTGTCCGTGGGTCAAGCTTGGCATCAAATCTTTTCCTATACCACTTCGCAACAGCTTCTCTAAAAGAGAGCATACCCTCGTATGATGGATAACGGTGATGAACAGGGTTTTCAACAGCCTTTTTCATTGCATTAACTATGTGTGATGGCGTTGGAATGTCAGGGTCACCGATACTCAGATCTATGAGGTCAGTGCCTTTATCTATTGCCTCCTGTTTCATCTTGTCTATAGATGCGAACAGATAAGGTGGGAGATGCTTTAAGCGCGAAGCGAGCTCAACAGAAATTCTTGTCTTCAAGACCACCTCCTGACAGTAATATTTTTCCTTGCATGGAAGCTCCGAACCTTGCATGAAGAGCTTCACTTTTTCTGGCTATTATATATTATTTACTATCATACTTGTGTAGCCGCAACCTTTAGGTTACGTGGATTTAAACAATTTTTAAATCACCATTTAATCGCAGGCTGAGGCCTGCGGCTACATTAAGGTATTATAATGTCGTTTAATATTGTTTAGGATTTAATGCTTGGGATTTAGAATTTCATGGTTCTTCTCTGTGCTCTCTGTGGGTTAAGTAGTTTGGCAAAAATGTTTTAAGAAGAGTATTTAAAGGAATTTTTAGCGGGGGAGAGTGCTCCCCCGCTTGAGATTACTTCTTTTCTGCAGGCTTTTTTTCAGCAGGTTTTGCTGGCTCAGCAGCCTTCTTCTCAGGCTCTGCCTTCTTCTCTGCCTTTGCAACTGCCTTCTTTACTGATTTAGCAGTATTCTTGCCGTCTGCTGTGGTGTATTTTACTACAACCTTATCACCAGCCTTACAGTCTTTCATCATCTTCTCGTCAACAGCTATAACAACATCACCCTTTTTACCTTTTACGGTAATGGTCTTTGCTGCTACATCAACTGCTGTAACCTCACCGGTAACCTGGGTAATCTTTGCTGGGGCCTTTTTCTCTGCCGGAGCTGCTTTCTTCTCTGCAGGGGCAGGAGCTGGTGCTGCCTTTTTCTCCTCTGCTGCGAAGGAAACAGATGCGACTGCAAATACAAAGAGAACTGCTACGATAAGAGCTAATGCTTTCTTCATTCAAGTCACCTCCTTTCTTTATAAAATTTATTCTTTTTAAACAATCCTTATCCAAAAGTATATAAGCAATAAACATGCCATATTTTCATACTCATAAAAATAGAGGTCTAAACAACTCACATGTACTTTCCCTCTCCCCTTTTAGGGAATAGTATCCTCTTTTGGGGTATCGAGGTTGAACTTTTCCCATCGGTAACAGAATGTTTTATAGCTCATACCAAGGAGTTTCGCAGCCTTTGTCGCAATACCGTTCGATTTCAACATTGCCTTTTTCAAGAGTTCTTTTTCCAGATTTTCAAAATCTATCCCTTCGTCTGGAAGGTCAAAATCGTGAATATCACTCCTGTGTGAAAGTCGGAGCTCACTCTTTATGTCCTTAAGGTGTATAAAAGGAGATTCACACATAATAACTGCACGTTCGACAACTGACTCAAGTTGTCTTATATTTCCCGGCCAGTGGTATTCGATAAGTGCCTTAATTGCTTTTTCTTCTATCCCTTTTATCCTTTTCCCAAATTCCTGATTATATTTCTTGATAAAAAAAACAACCAGTTCGGGTATGTCTTCCTTTCTCTCACGGAGTGGAGGAAGTTCAATAGTGATAACCTTCAGCCGATAATAGAGGTCTTCTCGAAAGTTCTTCTTTGATATTTCTTCCTCAAGGTCTTTATTTGTTGCCGCAATGATTCTGACATCTGCCTTGATAGATTCGCGGCTACCAATTCTTCTAATCTCTTTATCCTGAAGTACTCTGAGGATCTTGGATTGTGTTAAAGCAGGGAGGTCACCAATCTCGTCAAGGAATATGGTTCCACCATTTGCAGCCTCAAAAAGTCCTATATTCCTCGATGTTGCACCTGTGAAAGAACCTGGTTCATACCCAAAAAGCTCACTTTCAATAAGGTTTTCAGGAATGGCAGTGCAATTTACGGCAATAAATGGCTTCGTTTTCCTTTGGCTGTTATAGTGGATTGCCCTTGCCACAAGTTCCTTACCCGTACCACTTTCCCCAAGGATAAGGACAGTTGCAGAACTCGAAGATATCTTTTTCATTATCTCAACTGCTTCTTGCATCTTCTTAGAACTGCCAATAATGCCTTCTATACTGAATCTGTCATACAATGCCCTTTGAAGTTGTATATTTTCTTTTAGGAGATTAGAACGCTCAACAGCTCTCTTAACTGTCAATAACAGAGTATCTTTATTCAGTGGCTTCGTTAGATAATCAAATGCACCTTTTCTAATAGCCTCCACAGCCGAGGATATCGTGCCATATGCTGTCATGACAACCACTGACGGCTCAAAAGGTTCCCTCGGGATGGATTCGATAAATTCGATACCATCCATACCTTCCATCTTGAGGTCAGTGAGAACAACATCAGGACTGAACTTCTTCACAATCTTCAGTCCTTCCTCCCCCGATGAAGCAGTATACGTCTCATGTCCCTCATCATCAAGTATGGTCTTGAGGATATTTCTTTGAAGTGGTTCGTCGTCTACAACAAGTACAACAGCCAATGTATTACTCCCTAAAGTCGTCTTTTGTCATTGCGAGTGAAACGAAGCAATCTCAAATCCTATAAAGAGAAAAACCTGTGAACAATTAAAGTAAACATGAAGATTGCTTCGTCGCTCCGCTCATCGCAATGACACCTGAAGTATAAACACATAAATGTTCTCCTATTCCTTTATTGGCAACGACATGGTTACAGTACTCCCTTTCCCTTCTATGCTCTGAAAATCCACCTTACCGCCGTGCTCCTCGATAACCCTTTTTGTCATGGCAAGTCCGAGACCAAGTCCTGTGGTCTTGGTCGAAAAGAATAGATCAAAGAGCTTTGAAAGATTTTCTTTAGGAACACCGATACCTGAATCTTCAATAACAATTGAACCCCATTTATCCGAGACTTGTGTGTTTACCATAAGCTTCCCTCCGTAAGGCATTGCTTCAAATGCATTCAGGATGACATTCAAGATACATGTTTTTATCAGTTCAGGGTCTACAAAGAGATTTTGGATCGCTGCATATTGCCTGCTTATTTCAATTTTATCTTTCTCTGCCTTTGCTGAGATAAGTGTCATCACATCTTCGATGAGACTCCTGATATCCACATGCTGCCGGTTAAGCCTTAGAGGTTTTCCATAATCCAGAAAATCTCCTACGAGCTTATTCAGTCGTTGTATTTCATGTTTAATGCTTGTCATCAGTGACTCGAACCGTTCTTTCTTTTCAGTTTCTGATGGCACATATTTTTCTCTCAAATGATCTATCGAAAGGCTTATAAAATTCAGTGGATTCCTTACTTCATGGGCGATGCCCCTTGCAATCTGCGCTATGCCAGAAAGGTGCTCAGCCTCGCGAAGCTTTTCCTCAAGTGCGCGCTTCTCGCTGAGCTTCTGGACCATAAAATTAAAACTCTTCGTTAGCTCTCCAATCTCATCTCCTCTATTGGTAGCCAGATTAACTGTCAGATCGCCTGCTGCAACCTTTTGTGCTGCGTTCACAACAGTATGGATTGGTTTTGTGTACATCAATGAAAATAGTACCGCAATGAGTATCCCCAGACTAAAAACTAAAGAGGTTGCAACTACTCGCTTTATCGCATTTGTCCTGAGAATTTCCGAAAAATCCTCTGCATTTATCTTGAGATGGATATACCCATAATGTTCATTGCCTGCAACTACAGGCACGATAACATTATAGACCTTCCCTTCTTTAGAAAGAGGCTCGCCGAGCTCTGCCTTTATGATGCGTTCCTTTTTCTTGGGACTGACCTGTTCCCCCACCTTCATCGGGTTTGTACTTGCAATAATCTCATCTGCATTACTGATAATCGAAATCTCTTTCACTCCCTTTGCGTCCAATTTCTTAAGATAGGTAGAAAGACGCATTTCATCTGTATAGCCACGGCTTGTAACCTCTTCAACACCAACCTGTATTGCCTTTGAAAGCTCTGCTGTCTGATTTTCGAGTTCGGTAAGCAATGCCTTTTCAGACTGTGAATAAAGAAACTGTAAAACTGAGGTGAGGATGAAACTGAGAAATAGCATCATCCCTATTAATTTCTTATTTAAAGAAAGATTAAGGAAATAATTTTTCAGCATTATTTTGTAGATATTTTACAGGTAATATGTATCTGTAAGTCAATGTGCTTTGCAGGGAATATGGAGAAAGTTTACAAGGTATCAATTTTTATGGTATTTTTTAAGGGTATAACTTACACTTTTGGGGAGTCGTTCAGCGGCAGGACAGCAGACTCTGGATCTGCTTACAGGGGTTCGAATCCTCTCTCCCCAGCCAAAATGGTCCCATCGTCTAGAGGCCTAGGACGTAGCCCTCTCAAGGCTAAAACACGGGTTCGAATCCCGTTGGGACCGCCACTTTATTCCCTGTAATATCAATAAGTTATCCCTACCATTCAATCCCTTTTGATTTCAAATAATCCTGAGCAGGTTTATATCCTAATCTTGCAGCAATTTGAAAATCTTTAATAGCCAGTTGGTCGTTGCCCAATCTATAATAAACATTCCCACGATTATTATAAGCCCTCGCATCCTTAGGATTCAGTTCTATAACCTTGTCATAGTCTTTAATAGCTTGCTGATAGTCACCTAAGTCAGTATTATGTGACCCACGGAAAAAATAAGCAGCTCCATCCTTAGGATTCAGTTCTATAGCCTTGTCATAGTCTTTAATGGCTTGCTGATAGTCACCTAAGCTATAATAAGACAATCCACGATTATTATAAGCCCTCACATCCTTAGGATTCAGTTCTATAGCCCTGTCATAGTCTTTAATGGCTTGCTGATAGTCACCTAAGCTATAATAAGCTGCTCCACGATTATTATAAGCCCTCACATCCTTAGGATTCAGTTCTATAGCCTTGTCATAGTCTTTAATGGCTTGCTTATAGTTGCCTAAGCTATAATAAGCTGTTCCACGATTATTATAAGCCCTCACATCCTTAGGATTCAGTTCTATAGCCCTGTCATAGTCTTTAATGGAT
>VGWY01000149.1 GCA_016873575.1 Nitrospira sp.
CATTTTATTAGCACTACACTTTTTGAGGATTTAAAATAAGAAATGGCTTAAATAAAGGATTTGTTGGCTTAAAGAGCTTATTTTTTAGGCTCAGGTTGTTGAACATGAGTTTTTAAGTATGCATGGCGGGAAACGTCCGTTACCTTTTTTGAGAATGGCTTCATAATGCAGCAAAATATGGTCCGGTATGTTGACCAGAAAACTGGATAACATGACAAATGGGATGTTATCCAACTTCAAACGTATAATGAACTTAGGAAGTTACGTCAAGGTTAATTTTATGTTTTCTTGATCTTGCATAGAAATTCTGATATTATCCAGAAAACTGGTTATGGTGAAAAATGAATAATGAAGAAGCAAAATACGACCCACCACAAAAAAGCGCTGGCGACGTTGTTCATGCCGTCGTACGAGCTGGTCTCGGGGCTATCCCCGTGGCAGCTGCAGCTGCAACAGAATTGTTAAATGCAATTGTCGCGCCTCCTCTGGAGAAAAGACGTAATAAGTGGATGAAAGAGATTGGAATGGCACTGAGAGAACTTGAAGAGAAAATGGGAATAGTGCTCGAATCACTTCAGGACAACGAAGAGTTTATCGACGTAGCATTGGAAGCTACACAAATTGCGATAAAGACAAGCAATCAAGAAAAAAAGGAAGCATTAAAAAACGCAATATTGAACTCAGCACTGCCTAATCCGCCTGAAGAATCCCTTCAAAAAATGTTTTTATCTTTCATAGACACTCTGACTGTTTGGCATTTAAAGCTTCTTGAATTATTTAATGATCCTCCAGCTTATATAGAGAATCATGAGATAAATTTTACTGGTTTCTCTATGGGGGCGCCAAGTCATCTAGTTGAAAATGCATTTCCTGAATTGAGAGGAAAAAGAGATCTTTACGATTTGATTTGGAAAGATTTATATTCAAGAGCCCTTGTGACTACTGAAGGGTTGCATGTCATGATGACCGGCAGTGGCATTATCGCTAAACGCACAACGGAAATCGGCAAGTTATTTTTGGATTATATCAAGAACCCATTGAAGACGGCACCATAATCAATTGGCTCGACGGCGACCGGGATTAGCCTCCTACCTTTTTACGCTCAGCATGGGTGCCCCGGCGCGTCAGCCTTATCCTTGGGTTTCGATGGAATGATTGGTCTGATGATCAGCATACAACCAAACGGCTGGCAACGACTCTGGATTCTTGTTTCCGTCATTTATCTCATTGTCGTTGCAGGCGTAACCGTTAGCGTTATGCCCACTAGGAGCCAGATCATGTCTAGTTGGGCAAGCGACGCCGTTGATCTGATAAAAACGCGTGAGAAAACAGGAATTTATAGTTGGATCTTGAGAAAAGAAATTTTCGGTGATGCAACTGACGAGGAAGTTGTCACAAGAATAAAGAGTGGTTCCGCCAGAACGACCGACAAAGAGTGGGATCGCAAGGTCGCTGCATTGGAAGCAAAGTATGCGAAGAAGATAGAAGACTTATCGGGGGAGCAGCTTCAAACTGTGGGCATCGCGTTCCTTGCTTGGCTTGTGCCGCTCGCGTTGTTATACCTTCTGGGCTACGGAATTGGATGGGTATATCGAGGATTCAAGAACAAATGAGCCAACCTAACTTTCCGGTCAACCGGACGCCCAGTAAGCGGGGTGCCGGTTACCTCTACGTTCCCCCCTCCGCTTCGCTCCGGGGGGAATGCGGCAGTTGAGCAGCGAACTCCTGAACCTCCCCTCCGCTGCGCTGCGGGGAGAACCAGGAGTTCGAGACAGATGCCCTTCGGGCACTGCTCAACTGCCGCATTTCTACCAATAATCGTTGTTGTTGCAATTAATTGAAATGTGTTGGGTAGTAAGTGAAAGTGTTAAGCTGTAAAAAAACTGCAGCAAGGTCGAGTTCAGATTTCTGCAAATTAAGATTTTATTTCACCCCTTTCCTTGACATCTTTTTCCCTCAAGGTAATAAAAATCAAATTAAGGGGGTGAAAAATGAAGTATAATGTAAGATAGAATCAATGGAGAAAAAAACCCGCTTCAGCATTATCTACTTCCTCATTGCCTTTTTATTCATCATGGCACTGGAATATTATCTCTTTTCCCGAACGATTGTCACTGTCAGTTATAGTGAATTTAAGGTGCTCTTGAAAGAAAATCTTATTGATCATCTTGTAATCACTCAGGGGAACATAGAAGGAAAGTTCCTGAAAGGTGCACAGGATCGCCTTATAACTCTGCGGAAGGAAAGCGATGAACAATCGAAAAAGCAATTACAGGAAATCCATACATTCACAGTAGTCAGGATGGACGACCCTGACCTTGTAAAGGAATTAACTGAAAAAGGAATCAATTATACAGCGAAACAAGAGGTAACGTGGGTTAAAACCCTCCTGTCATGGATCGTTCCGATATTGATATTCGTTGCTGTATGGGTTTACCTTCTCAGAAGGATGGGTGGTGCTGGTGGCGGTTTCATGGCAGTCGGCAAAAGCAAGGCGAAGATCTATGTTGAAGGAGAAACAAAGCTTACCTTTGAAGATGTTGCAGGTGTGGAAGAGGCAGAAGACGAGCTAAAAGAAGTCATTGAATTTCTCAAGAATCCCCAAAAATTTCAGAGCCTGGGAGGCAAGATACCAAAGGGTATACTCCTTGTAGGCCCTCCAGGTACTGGAAAGACCCTGCTTGCAAGGGCAGTCGCTGGTGAGGCAAAGGTTGCTTTTCTGAGCATCAGCGGGTCTGACTTTGTTGAGATGTTTGTAGGGGTTGGAGCCGCCCGTGTAAGGGACCTCTTCAGTCAGGCAGAAAAGCTTGCGCCGTGCATTATCTTTATAGATGAGATTGATGCCCTCGGAAAGGCCAGAGGACTAAGCCCGGTAGGTGGTGTCGATGAGAAAGAACAAACCCTGACACAGCTTCTCACTGAAATGGATGGTTTTGACACAAAAAAAGGCGTTATTATCATGGCAGCCACAAACCGTCCTGAAATACTTGACCCTGCACTCCTCAGATCAGGCAGATTTGACCGGCACGTCCTCGTTGACCGCCCTGATATTAAAGGACGCGAAGAAATCTTTCGGGTACATACAAAAAAGGTGAAACTCGCTGATAATGTGGACCTCCGTGTTCTCGCCTCAATGACACCAGGGATGGTAGGTGCGGATATAGCTAATATTGTCAATGAAGCAGCCCTTTTAGCAGTAAGAAAGAATAAAGATTTCATTGAGATGGCTGACTTTGAAGAGGCTATTGAAAGAGTGATAGCAGGGCTTGAAAAGAAGAGCAGGGTAATGAATAAGAAAGAGAAAGAGTGTGTGGCATTCCATGAAACCGGACATGCAATTGTTGCAAGTGTCTTGCCCCATGCTGACCCTGTTCGAAGGGTATCAATCATACCACGAGGTATAGCAGCACTTGGATATACCATCCAGCTTCCCACAGAGGACCGATACCTCCTCACAAAATCAGAACTTCTTGACCGGATGGCTGTCATGCTCGGAGGAAAAGCTGCGGAAGAAATCATCTTTGGAGAGGCATCAACAGGTGCAAAGAACGACCTCGAGAAGGCAACAGCGATGGCAATGAGTATGGTAAAGGCATATGGAATGAGTGAAAAGCTCGGGCCGGTATCGTTTGACAGGAGTCGTCCGCTTTTTCTTGAGACACCGTGGAGTTCACCAAAAGAATATAGCGAGGCCACTTCGCGAGAGATCGATGAGGAAGTAAAAAAGATACTCCTAGAATCCCTTGAAAAAGCTAATGACATTCTCACAGAGAGAATTGAAAAGCTCAAACAGATCGCACATGTGCTCCTTGAAAGAGAGGTTATCGATGGTGATGAACTCAAAAGGTTGTTGCAAGAATAAAATGAATAGACTCTCCAATGAAAAATCTCCCTAACTATGCTGTTATTATTTTCATGTTACTTCGTGAGCTAAAGGCTCATGAGGGTCTGGGTAACTATGTATCCTTAAAACGGTATGAAGAATCGGTACCCTTTGACAAATTCACGAAAAGTTTTTGCAATTAGAGTTGAAGGCTCGTTATACAGACTGATGAGATAGAATTTTCTGTAAAGTCTTTTTCCTGACATTTGCAAAATCTTTATCGTTCCTTCCTTGATTGTTTTGAAAATAGACCATTTTGAGACAAAGGATATACCTATCCCTGACTGTACCATCTGTACAATCAACTCTGGATTGCCAAGGGTCATGGCTATCTTTATTTCTGTGGGGTCTATCTTTATGTCATGCAGAAAGTCATATATAAATTCTCTCAGGCCAGATCCTGCTTCAGGCATTATGAATGGTTGAGATACAAGATCCTGTGAAGTAACATGTTTTTTTCTTGTCAAAGGATTATCATCTGATGCAATTAAGACTATCTCATCATCTGCAATTTCTTCTAAAATAATCCTTGCATCTTTTACATTTCCCTCAACGATTCCTATATCAATTGTTCCTTGAAAAAGTTCATTGAGTATCTTTTCTGTATTTGAGACTGAAAGATGTATCTGAGCTTCAGGATAGTTTTTGGAAAAATCGTAAAATACTTGTGGGAGTAAATATACAGCTACCGTTGTGCTTGCCCCTATGGAAAGGGGGCCTTTTATCTTCCTGACAAGATTATAAATATCATCCCCCATAGTTTTATACTCTTCAAGTATCCTTTTTGCCTGGTTATACAGAAGCCGACCGGCGGGTGTTGGTGTCACTGTTTTGCCCAATCTATTGAGGAGATTTACTCCAAGCTCATCTTCAAGGTTTTTTATGAGGTGGCTCATGGCAGACTGGGTTATGAACTTTGCCTCTGCTGCCTTTGAAAAACTCTTCATCTCAACAACAAGACAAAATGCCTTTAGCCTGTGGTCTTCCATCGGCATTATTGTAAAGCGTCATGTGTTGAGTGTCAATCTGCATGGGCTATGAATATAATTCATTATTTTTATGAAAGGAATGAATTTGACTTTTAGTCAGGATGACTTTATTTTTATGATTAGAGAAAATAGTTCAAATTTGAAGGCGACAGGGTGGTTTTCAGCCGCATTGCTTCCCATGATGAGAACAACTGATATCCACCCATTTGTATGACAATCAAGGCTCATCTGTGAGCCTTGATTGTCAGCCCTGTATTAATTTCATTATTTAAAGGGAGTTATAATAACAATGCCCAAATTCGGCGATAAACAATATGATTGCTTGATTTACCAGTCATTGCGAGGAGCCTCGAATGCTTTCGGAATAGGATTTAAAATAATATCTTTTTAATAAAGGAGGTTTAAGATGCCTGAGGAGAAATCAAAGTTCGTGATCGCCTCAACCACAAGCACCCAGCAATCCGGCCTTTTTGACATTCTCATTCCTGCTTATGAGAAATCAACGCGATATGGTGTAAAAGTAGAAATTATTGCTGTGGGTACAGGCAAGGCAATCAGAATAGCAAAAAAAGGCGATGCTGACATGCTCTTTGTTCATGACCCTTTTCGAGAGGAAAAATTTGTTGCTGAAGGATATGGTGTGAACAGAAGGGCTGTGATGCACAATGATTTTGTCATCGTTGGGCCTACTAAAGACCCTGCAGGGATTGGCGGATTTAAAACAGCTATAGAAGCATTTGAGGAAATTGCAGAGAAAGGGGCTCCTTTTGTATCGAGGGGTGATGATTCAGGTACGAATATCAAAGAATTAGACATCTGGGATGATGCTGGAATTAATCCTAAAGGAAAGGGATGGTATTTTGAGGCTGGGGCCAAGATGGGAGATACCTTACTTATAGCGAATCAGAAGAAGGCTTACACACTGACTGATCTTGGAACATTTCTCAATTATGAATCTAAAATCAGTTTGAAAGTCCTTTTCAAAGATGACCCTCATTTGAAAAACTCTTATAGTGTTATAGCTGTGAATCCCGATAGGTTTCCACATGTCAAATACAGAGAGGCCATGGACTTTATTTCCTTTGTTACATCACTCGAAGGGCAACATGTCATCGCCAATTACAAAAAGCACGGCTTCAATCTTTTCTATCCTGATGCAGTTCAGTCTGTGATGGATGATAAAAAAATAAAATAATCTGATTGGTAAGAGTAAGGGGATGAACTACCCTGCAGCCTGCTAAGCATCAAGGAATTCTTGTGATTAAAACCATAATTACGGAGGGTTATGAAATGAGGTTATTAAAAAGTATGTTTTTACTGGTTTTGGTTCTGGCTTTTTTCACTGTGGGTAATGCTTCCGCAGAAAAAGAGATAGTCTGTGCATCTACCACGAGTACAGAGAATTCAGGATTGTTTGGTTATATCTTGCCGATATTCGAGAAGAAGACAGGGATAAAGGTAAAGGTTGTTGCACGCGGCACAGGTGCTGCAATTGAAATGGGTAAGAGAGGTGATGCAGATGTAGTCTTTGTCCATGCAAAGGAGCAGGAGTTGAAGGCTGTTGAAGAAGGTTTCTTTGTAAATCGCTATGACGTTATGTATAACGATTTTGTTATTATCGGCCCAGATAATGATCCTGCAAAGATAAAAGGCATTAAATCCGCATCTGAAGCATTTCAGAAAATTGCAAAAAATTCCACCACGCCATTTATTTCGAGGGGAGATAACTCTGGTACACACACAAAGGAA
>VGWY01000150.1 GCA_016873575.1 Nitrospira sp.
TGTAAAATGATATCTCACTCAATGAGTGCACAGAGAAATTTCTTTTTCTCTTATATTTATCAGCGCCTTTCTCTGTGTCCTCTGTGGTGAATCGCCTTTTTTAGGTAATAAGGAGGTAAATATGCCCGATGTTATCTGTTTCTTTTAGCCTTAAACATTGAACACTAAGTTGTGGAGGGATGAGATGAGAATTATAGCAAAATCAATAACAGGCGGCAAGAAATATGCCGGACAGGCGCTAATATTATTCACAGCAGTATTAATGTTCCTGCTCCTGATAACAGGAACGACTTCGTGGGCAAACGATTACCGGGTTGTTACAATGTATTTTGCCGGTACCGGCGCGACGCATATTTGGTGGAACGCGGATATGCCGGTTGATTTTGAGGTCTTTTGGCAGGCTGAGCTGGAAACCTATTTTGAGAAGCCGGAATTGCTCGCAACGTTACATCGGCATCAAATAGCTTCTGGTTCGGGCTTTTACAACTATCCACAGCATGAATTCCTTATCCCCGAATCGGGTATTAACTTAAACCATAGAAAATTCTTCATAAATGGTGTAGGGACGTCGGGAGCACCCGCTGACCGTCTTGAAGATCGTAAAGATGCAGGCCGTGCCGGCGCTTTATGGGGATGGGCACAGATCAATGCTCAAGCTGAGACATACCTGAAAACCATTACGGAATCTGCCGAGGAGGGGATCATCCTGAATGTGGTTGGCTGGAGCCGCGGAGGGCCGTCAGCCATTATGTTTGCGCGTTTGGTAGCTATGGAAAACAAGAACGGCGGACCTGACAATATCGATATGTTCCAGGGGAAAGTCAAAAGGATAAACATAATGGCATTCGATCCCGTTATTGGGAATACAAGTGGTGATTGTTCAGCTAATCCGACTCTGCTAAAGCCTGAGAATTTCGATTTCACCGGTTTGGACATAGTAAACCAGTATGTGGGCATTTACTCCTGGGACGAACGGTCAGTACAGTTTGCTCCCTTAATGCCGATTGGCATCGAGAAGACGTTGGTGTTCAGTCTTCCGGGGTCTCATGAAACAATGGTCGGCAATGTGCATAATTCAGGGCATTCGGTGAAAGGAGAATGGGATTATGGGGTATGGTGGCCATGTGCAGTTATATGGAGTGAAGGTTGGCCCTTCAATCCACCCCTTGCCCAGTCCGGTTTGTGCCGGGGAAGATCACATCCAATAGATAAAATAACCAGTGTTTCTGATTTTTCCGCGCTGCTTGCCATGAAATTCTTAGGCTCTCCTGAATGGGGGGGCGCAAGGTTTGATAATGTGATTAACCTGCCCTGGGCAAACACAGAATGGTTTATTACTTTATTGTCCCCTCCATTTGTTGTGGAAACCCATTTCATAAATACCTATTTCGCAGATTATGAGTCTGTTTTTACAGATTACCTGGGAGGATCAAAAACTTTCCTTAACCTTTTCGAGACATACACCAGTCGTTTTCTTGCCTATGGCGGGTATTCGTATATGAGGTATATAGCATTTGTTCCATGGGTGGCGGGTGGCAGCCGCTACAGTGCGGATGATGATAGGCCATATTTCCTGACGAACACGGGATCGGAAGAGATCTGTTATACAGAGGGTTTTTTGGACGACAAAGCGCCCCTTTTGAATACAGGAAATCGTTGGGATATATATGATAACGTCATTTCAATGATGGGTAAGCAGCCCGTAGCCAACGCGGGTCCGGATCGGATTTTGTTAACAGGCGGCACCACCGCTTCTGTCACGCTGGATGGATCCGGATCTTATGATCCCGATAACTCCCCCCTGTTGGCCTATGAATGGACAGATTGTGGTACAGGTGCCATTTTTGCTTCAGGATATGATCTCACGAATCCCACGGTTGTTTTGTCGCCGGGCACTCACAACATATGCCTGAAGATGGATGACGCTTATTACAGTGATTCCGATACGGTACAGATAAGGATCAACAAGCCGCCTATGGCAAATGCAGGTACTGACCAGACTGTTTACGTCAATGCCAACTGTATGGCTTCAGTTACTCTGGACGGTAGCGGTTCGTATGACGCTGATGGAGATCCTCTTCAATACACATGGACAGGAATTTTCGGTTCAGTAACAGGCATAAATCCTACAGTATCCATGAGTCCTGGCCTGCATAAAATCACCCTAACCGTTTCGGACGGTATGGAAACCGGCACTGATACAGTAAATGTGACTGTCAGTGATACTACACCACCTGTAATAAAGAATCTTACAGCAAGTCCGAAGATCCTCTGGCCGGCTAATCATAAGATGATGCCGATCACCGTAAATGCTTCTGCTTCCGACAACTGCGGGAATCCATTATGCAAGATATCCTCAGTGAGCAGCAATGAGCCGGTAAATGGTCTGGGCGATGGAGATATGTCTCCGGACTGGAAGGTTACCGGCAACCTTGCATTGAAACTGAGAGCGGAACGCTCCGGAAAAGGAAGCGGTCGCATCTATACAATAGCTGTTATGTGCGCCGATGCTGCCGGTAACAGTTCATCCGGAAATGTAAACGTTAATGTGCCGCACGATCGAGGTAAAAAATAAAAAAGTAAGCACTGACATTCAGGAAGCAGGAAAATAAAAATACAATGCTCCTATTTGAAGCAGTCGGCAACTTCACATATTAATAAATCGGCGTCGATAAACCCGATATAGAAGACGGCAGGCTTTTCTTTGACAATATGCTGATAAAGTCTGCCGTCTTCCTTTCAAACACAAATAAATTACCATATGCATGATCCTGACTCTTTGCAATCAAAATGCGCAATAAATAAGAAATATCAGATGTGCGCATTAGATGAAGAAATCTATAAGGAGTAAAACTTTCCAAACTGAAAATATGTAGTTGAAAGTGCAGAAACGAAAAAATCTATTTTTAATGAGAATTATTCGAAATCAAAAAAATGCCCTCCCGAAGGCACGGGAGGGCAGAGGGGTTAGCAAAGCTCTCTATCTAACCTAAAGAGCAACCTGTAAGGTTAACTGAACTCTCTTGTCATCTTTCACGCCTGATTTTTTATAATCCACCGTATCATAATCGAGAACGACCATGTTCTTATGCTGTTTGTCTATATGGTAAGCGGCACCGACAATATATCTTGTATTCTCATCATCTTTTGTAGCATCATCAGGATCAAAGAAATCATAACGGCCGATGACGCTGAATTTTTTATCAGGTTTTACTTCTGCAAAAAAGGAATAACCGTCTCTGTCCAATGCATTGTCTTTTGCATCAATTGCATCACCCTTTTGATTGCCTTCACCTTTATAATATTGCCCTGTTAAGACAACATATTCATGCTCAAAGCTGACAAAACCAAGATTTACTTTCCAGTCAGGCATCTCTTTGGTGTTACCTTTTCCGAATATTCTAAAGTAGGATAACTGCAGTCCTGGAATGATATCAGGAAGGGGCCTTACGGTCAGCCTTCCTTCCAATGTCTTGTTCATGTTCTTTTCTGCAGAATGGTAGCCGCCGCCATTATACACACCAAGGGACATACTTCCATAACGGCCAGGATAGTAATGGCTCACCTTTTTCTGATAGTCTTCGTCAAGTGTTCCACCAAATAAGGAGACAAAGGTTAATCCTATGTCTGCTGAATTGAAGGTGTCATTCCTCTCAAGGAACATGGTGTCCTGGCAGCGGTAGAAGTTCACATGCTCTTCATAATCAAGCCAGGGCATGTGCACAATACCAGCCTCAATAAAGGGCTTTGTCAGGAAAGCCATATCTGGAAGGTTGAATTTACCATAGAGGTATTTGATTCTTACGGCAACAGACCCGTCATAATTGTTATATGTTTTCCCTCCTGAATCCTTTGCCTCATCTTTCACCTGGGTTATATCCAGCGTGATATGCCCGGCAAACTCCGGCATAAAGTCCTTGGTAAACCTGAAATAGCCACGTTTTGCAGTGAATCTGCTGTACCCTTCACCCTTTTCTGCTCCGTTCTGATACGACAGATACCAGAGGAGTCCAAACTTTGTACCTTTCAGGGCATTGACTACCTTTTCGATGTCCTTCTGGTCAACACCTTTCTCCTCTGCACTGAATGTCGTTCCCGCAAACAACACCAAACAGCAGATACCTGCAACTACACTAAAAAACTTCTTCTTCATACTACATCCTCCTTTTTGTAAAATATTTTACATCGTCATTGCGAGAGTAGCAAAGCAATCTTTAAGTGAATGGATTGCTTTGTCACTAACGCTCCTCGCAATGACATTGTTGTAGAATCACTTGTCAATAAAATACTATGTGAATGTTACAGAAATATTAAGGCAGGATTAAATTTTGATTACGAAAGAGGACAGAGAATCGAAACCTTCGTGCCCTTCCCTTCGGTGCTCTCGATCTCCATATCCCAGCCATGAGTCTTCACGAGATGTTTGACAATTGCAAGGCCGAGTCCTGTACCGCCAAGCTCCCTTGAACGGGCCCTGTCAACCCTGTAAAATCTCTCACCGAGGCGAGGTATGTGTTTTTTAGGAATGCCTATGCCTGTATCCTCCACCGAAATTTTTATAAAATTTCGGAGTTGAGAGTTAAGAGTTAAGAGTTCAGAGTTTTTTCCTTCACTTTTAACTTTTAACTTTTCACTTATAACTTTTACTGTGACTCCTCCTTCTTCTGTAAACTTAATTCCATTATCCACAAGATTAAGGAGTATCTGAATCAAACGATTCCTGTCTGCTTTTATTTCCTGGACATCAGGAGCAATCTCTTTTTTGAGATAAAGTCCCTTATTTTGAGTCCTGTCTTTTACCATCGTAAAAACTGTATCCACCACATCATCAAGATAAACAGTCGTCTTTTCTATCTTTATATCACCAAGTTCTATCTGTGAGAGTGTTAGCAGATCACTGACGAGTGAGTTCAGACGCTCACTATGGTTTCTTATTGTCTCAAGAAATTTAAAAGCATTTTCTCTGTCATCAAGTGCACCTTCAAGGAGTGTCTCGGCAAACCCCTTGATTGCTGTGATAGGGGTCTTGATTTCATGAGAGACATTTGCAACAAAATCCTTTCTGACCTCTTCAAGTTGCCTGAGTCTTGTAATATCATGAAACATTAAAACTACTCCTGACATTTCTTCCGTAGAGGCATGAGAATAGAAAGGGGTAGCAGTAGTCATCAGAGAAAGCTCTTTTGGATAGGTAACCGTAATCTCTCGCGATATGGTCTTCTTGCCCTCAACAACCTTGTCAATAACCTCCATCAATTCTGCCCTTTTAAATGTCTCCATGATTGTCTTGCCCTCAATATTTGTTTCAATATCAAATATTTTCTTGATGGAGGAATTGAATAAGAGTATCCTTCCTTTCTTATCCGTTAAGAGTAATCCATCAGACATATTCCTGAGGATGGCTTCCATCTTACGTTTCTCATCCTCACTTTGCTGTAACCTGTTATTTAGTTCCTGAGCCATATCACTAATATTTTTACCGAGATCTCCAAGTTCACCTTTTTCCTTCAGGAACAGTCTTTTCTTAAAATCCCCAGTTTTCACCTCTTGTGAAAAGGAAGTAATTTCCTCAATAGATTTTGTAATTTTCCTTGTCTGGAAAATTCCAATGAGAATGGCTATGAATAGCGCGGAAAGTGATGCGATGACGATCCTCATCCTTATTTTATTCATTGCCTTTTCAAGACCATGAAGAGGCAGAGAGAGTCTGAGGAACATTTTATCTGAATCCTGATTGACTGCTATTGCGAGATAGAAAAAGTTCTTCTGAATTGTCTTGCTGAACCTGATCGAGCTTCCAACATCACTGATTTCAGCATCTCGAATCTCTGGTCTGTTTGCGTGATTCTCCATTTTCTCTGAAGGCTCATCAGAATCTCCTAAAACACGCCCTAAACTGTCAATGATTGTCACCCTTGCTCCTGTCTTCTCCTTATAGCGTTTGCAGAAATCATCGAGATTATTGGTAAAGGTTAATGGCAGCTCTTCAGCCATCAACTTTGCCTGGATCATAAGACTATCCTTTAGGTTTGAGAGGTATGTATCCTTTACGACGCTTGAGAGATAGATCTCAAGTGAGATAAGCAAGATAAGTGCTATGATGAGGGAGGAAAGGAAAATCTTCCTGAACAAGACGTGTTTCATGAATGTTCATCACTTTCCATCGAAAAAGTAACCAATGCCACGCATGGTCTTAATATATACGGGATTAGCAGAGTCTTGTTCGATCTGAGCCCTTAACCTTCTTATATGTACATCAACTGTCCTCGGCTCAACGAATGCCTCATCACGCCATATCGCATCAAGGAGTTGGTCACGGCTGAACACCTTACCTTTTCGCTCTGCAAGGTATAGCAGGAGCTTGAATTCTGTTGCACTCAGTTTAATGGGCTTTCCCTTAATAGAAACCGTATAACTCTCTCTGTCTATCTCAAGTTCTCCTGTCTTCAATACCTTTTCTGCAACAGGTTTTTCTGCAGATCTTCTGACCCTAAAACAGATATAGAAATAGAGAGAAAGAAGAAAAACCCTCATGGTTAAAAGGTTTCAGGTGATATATAATATCACCCAAAAGGTGAAATCCTAAAAACCAAGAGGGTAAAAAGATGATACAAC
>VGWY01000151.1 GCA_016873575.1 Nitrospira sp.
CCCCCTCCCTCGATGGGACTCTACTTAGATTCCCCTCCCTTGATGGGAGGGGATGAGGGGAGGGTGATTTAAGTAAATGCTCCCTTATCACCTCCAAAACACCCCCACCCTAACCCTTCCCCATCAAGGGGGAGGGAATTTCTCATTATATTTTCCACGCAATTCCCGGAAGAACCAAATATCAAGAGAGATTTAAAAAGGGGTAAAACGTCCATAGGTCTTCAAAGACAAGTTTTGCTATAATGGTGTAAATGACGTTCAGTAATTATCGGAGTTGATTCATGTGTGAATTTTGTACGAAGCATGGGGAAGGGAAAAAGTGGTATGAGAATATCGCCAATTATACTGAAGAGGTGTTCCATCAGGTAAATTCAGAAAAGCACTTAAAGGCATATCTCGATAATTTTTATCATTCCCTTACAGTAGATGTTCAAAGGGCATATACATGGAAAAAACGTCTTCCCCGTATTTATCATCTCTTTGTCTATCCACTTGTTACAAAGCATTTAAAGAAAACCCACTTTGGACAGATTGTTCCTATCGAAGACATTGAAAATATTCTCAATAATTTTACCTCTATTGTAAGGCTGCCCTGTATATGCCGGAAGGTTACCACTGGTGAAAACAAAAGGTATTGTTTTGGTATCGGTATGGACCTTACCCCGATATTTAAGGACATACCTGATATCAGCGATTTCGACAGGTTATCAATACAAGAAGCAAAAGACTATATACGACATCTTGATGTTGAAGGTCAAACACACAGTGTCTGGACATTTAATACCCCATTCATAGCCGCTCTCTGTAACTGTGATAGAGATTGCATGGCGTACAGGTTTCAGTTAAAAATGGAAATCGGTAAAGTCATATGGAAAGGTGAATATGTTGCCAGTATTGATCCGTTACAATGTAATGGGTGCAAGGAGTGCTTAAAAAGGTGTTATTTCGGTGCAATTACCTATGACAGGAGAAATGTGAAATGTTCTGTGAAATTAACGAACTGCTATGGATGCGGTATATGCAGGCCGGTCTGTAAAAATAATGCTATCAGCTTGTTGGACCGAAACAGTATTCCACAGGTAGCACATGACTGGTAAGGCAACAGGTAGTGCATCTCAATACAAATGACATGTTACGAGCCTGCCATTTGTTTCTTTTAATTCTGGTACAACCTTATCGCATGGTTCGAACTTCTTTGGACATCGGGGATGGAAGGGACAGCCGGGGGGAATATTTATAGGGCTTGGCACCTCTAATTTGTCAGCGGATAGCGTATAGCGTTTAGCGTGTAAACTGGTCTTCTCGTTACCGAGTCTTATCTTAGGTGCAGATGAGAGAAGTAACTCAGTATATGGATGGAGAGGTTTCACGAATAAATCATCTGTCTTTGCATATTCAACAATCTTTCCGAGATACATCACCCCAATATCATCACTGAAATAATGCACGACTTTGAGGTCATGGCTTATGAAGAGAAATGAAAGTTTATATTCTTTTTTTAATTCCTGAAGGAGATTTAATATCTGTGCCTGTATTGAGACATCGAGTGCTGAGAGTGGTTCGTCTGCAACTATCACCTTCGGTGATACAGCGAGTGCCCGTGCAATACATATCCTTTGCCTTTGACCACCACTTAATTCATGTGGATAACGATTCATGATGTCAGGGCCAAGACCAACCTCACTGAGCAGTTCAACCACTTTGTTTTTCATGTTCTGTTTCTCAATAATTCTGTGTATCTTGAGCGGTTCTGAGATTGTATCGTATATATTTCTTCTGGGGTTCAGTGATGCAAAGGGGTCCTGGAATATAATCTGGACAGATTTCCTGAATGCCTTTAAAGAATCACCGTTCAGATCAAAAATATTCTGTCCACGAAAGAGAATTTCACCGGATGTTGGGTGAATGAGTCTCAAGATAAGCCTTGCAACAGTTGACTTGCCACATCCGCTTTCGCCAACAAGGGCAAAGATTTTGTCGTCATCAAGAGAAAAGTCAATACCATCAACAGCTTTTAGAGTAAGGGGGTTGGTCATGAATCCCTTTTGAACAGAGAAATATTTCTTCAGAGAATTTACTTTTAGGAGTGTCATGTGATTTCCTCTGCACGGATGCATCTAACGAAATGAAAGGATGAAGGACGAGGGATGAAGGATGAAATCGCTCTCAACTCAGGTTCGTGTTGCTTACATTCAGGTTTTGCAAATCTGCACCTGTCTGAAAACTTACAGCCGGGTGGTAATTTATCTGGCTCAGGGACGAAGCCAGGGATGGGTTTTAAAGGTATGCCTTTCTCCTTTGGTAAAGATTCAAGAAGCCCTATGGTATAAGGGTGTTTTGGGTTGTTAAAGAGTTCATGCACATCAGCAAGCTCCATAAGCCTGCCTGCATACATAATAGCTACTCTTTGGGCATTTTCTGCAATGATTCCAAGATCATGGGTGATGAGTAAAACAGCCATTTTCATTTCCTCTCTGAGTTTCTGGATGAGCTCGAGTATCTGTGCCTGTATGGTAACATCAAGTGCTGTTGTAGGTTCATCTGCAATCAACAAGGATGGTTTACAGGCTATTGCCATGGCAATCATGACCCTCTGCCGCATCCCTCCTGACATCTGGTGAGGATATTCTTTAATTCTGATTTCAGGGGAGGATATCTTTACTGCTCTAAAAAGTTCTATCGTATTATCCATCGCTTCCTTTTTTGATAGTCCCCTATGAGTGGTAAGGACTTCTGCAACCTGATAACCAACTGTAAGCACCGGGTTGAGAGATGTCATCGGCTCCTGAAATATCATGGAGAGTTCATTTCCTCTCAACCTCCTCATGGATTCCTTATCAAGCTTCAAAAGGTTACTGCCTTTGAAAGTGATTACGCCTTCTGAATATGCATTTTTTGGCAGGATTCCCATGATAGACAGAGCAGTAAGGCTCTTACCACATCCACTCTCTCCTACAAGTCCAAAGACCTCAGATTCTTCAATCTCAAAATTAAGATCAGAGACAACCTTTATAGGACTGTTCATTGATCTGAAGAAGATATGAAGAGCCTTTATGTCAAGGAGTGGCACAGCAAACTACCTCCCCTCCTTACTATTTTTCATGACTGTTTTTAATACAAAGTTATCGTCTGCATATTCATCTTTCCTTTTGATGAAAAGCCATTCCTTTTCTTTCCCCGACATCTTAGCAAGGGCAAATGTTCCGTTGAGTCTTTTGCCGTGAAATAAAATCTCGAGTCTCCCTTGCTTCAGGCTTCCACCTTTTATCTCAAAATCTCCCTTATCCCATATCACAACCGTACCTGCACCATACATCCCTTCCGGTATTTCTCCTTCAAAGGATCCGTATTCAAGTGCATGGTCTTCAACCATGATTGCAAGCCGTTTATCCTTGGGGTTCATTGAAGGACCTTTCGGTATAGCCCATGATTTCAGCACTCCATCCATCTCAAGTCTCAGGTCAAAATGGAGGTGTTTTGCATGGTGTTCATGAACAACGAAAAACAGCATAGTAAAATTATATTGACTGCTCTTGGATAATGCAAATCTGATTGTTTTTTTCGAGAGGGATTGTTGTAATATATATGTATGAGAAATATAGTCTTGCTGATATTTCTCCTCATCTTTCCAGCAATCTCCTATTCTGCCCCAGCCATACAGTTTGATGAATATAAATATGATTTCGGGCTTATAGAGCCAGGTGAAACAGTTGAGCATACCTTTGAGTTTGAAAACACTGGCAGTGATGACCTCATCATCGAAAAGCTCGTCCCTTCATGAGGGTGTACAGCAGCGATGGCCAGTTCAGACCATTTGAAACCTAAAGAAAAAGGGAAGATTATTGCGAAGATTAATATAAAAGGCAGTAGTGGCTATATTTCAAAGACTATACGGGTTATGTCTAATGACCCTAAAAGACCACTGGTTATCCTTATTCTCAGGGGGATGATAAAAAATTATGGGGATCAGAACTGAAAAATGGACTGAAAAATGGAAAGTAAAAACGAAGAAAATGGTGTATAATAAAAGTATGAAAAAGTTTATACCTTTTATCCTTGTAATAGCTTTCGTATTCTCATGTTCCCCTGTCCTGAAGAGAGATATTATGGATAAAGGAACCAAAGATGCAAAACTCCCTGACATATTGCAAAATGCTGAGATGTATAAAGGAAAACTTTTCATTCTTGGTGGTATCATCATTGAAACAAAGTTTGCTGATAAAGGCTCTTTAATAGAGGCAATGTATGTGCCAGTTGATTCAAGGGGTTATTTGAAAGAAGTTAAATCGTCAGGCAGATTTCTAGCGTTATACCCCAAGGAGAAGGGTCTTTTAGACCCTGTGATTTACAGTCGGGGAAGAGAGATAACTTTTGCAGGAGAATTCATTGAACCACGGAAGGGGAAGATAGATGAGATGGAATATATCTATCCCCTCTTCGAAATAAAGGATATCTATCTCTGGGAGAAACACGAGGAATATTATTTCATGCCAGCATACCCATCATGGTATTCCCCATATCCTTACTGGTTCGATTATCCAGGGTGGAGATACCCTTACCCGCCACCTTACTGGTATCATCCTCCGCCATTGCCATAATTAACCCGAACAATGCAATTAGCCACAGATGACACCGAGAAATGTATTGAAAATATCTTTTCTGGTCATAGTACTTCTTTTATGTTTCCTGTATGTCTCTGCAGGTGCCTTCCAAATAGAAGTTTCTCCTCATGAAATCAGCCCCGGTGACGCCTTTATCGTTAAGGTAACTGATATAAAAACCGTACGTCTGCCTGCTATCTCTTTAGGCAAAAATAGATTTTATTTTGCTAAATGCGGGGAAGGGTGTTTTCTTGCTATTGGAGCTGTCGGGATAAAGACAAAACCAGGAGACTATATATTGAAACTGAGAATAGGGAAAAAGACAAAGAATCTAAAGTTATTTATAAAACATACGGACTTCCCGGCAATGAGACTTACTCTGTCTGAGGATAAGGTATCCTTATCTCCTGAGGATAAGAGGAGAGTAAAAAGGGAGAATAAAAGATTAAAGGCAATCTTCAGAAGAGTATCCAGGAGACTCTGGGAAGGAGATTTTCTATTACCACTTGAAAATGATCTGTCAACCGTATTTGGCACAAAACGAATCATTAATAATAAAAAAATCAGTGTGCACAGCGGAGTTGACATCAGGGGACAAGAAGGCGAGGAGGTGCTGGCATCAAATAATGGAAAGGTTGTTTTTGCAAAAGAGTTATTCCTTGAAGGAAATACAGTCATCCTTGACCACGGACTGGGGATATATACTATATATATGCATTTGTCGGGATTCAATGTTAACAGTGGAAATTCAGTTTCAAAGGGTGATGCCATCGGTTTTGTAGGCTCATCAGGGAGATCGAGTGGCCCGCATCTTCATTTTGGAGTAAAGGTACGAGATATAAACGTCAATCCTGTTTCATTTGTGGAACTGGAACTGTAACACTATGACAAAGAAAGTATTGTTCATATTTTTAATTTTATTAGCTTCATCTATTTTTGCTGCTGATCCCTATGCATTAAAACGGCAAATGATGGTTGAAAATGATATTAAGGCAAGAGGTATAAAAGACAAAAAGGTGCTTGAAGTAATGGGAAAAATTCCAAGGCATCTTTTTGTGGATGAGAAACTAAAGGATAGAGCATATGAAGATTATCCACTTCCGATAGGAGAGGGGCAGACTATATCTCAGCCCTATGTTGTTGCCCTTATGACTGAGGCATTGAGATTGAAAAAAACTGACAGAGTGCTTGAAGTAGGCACAGGCTCTGGCTACCAGGCTGCTGTGCTGGCTGAGATCGTGAAAGAAGTCTGCACGATAGAGATAAGGAAGTCCCTTGCAGATATGGCGGCAAAGCGTTTAAAAGACCATGGCTACAAAAATGTGAAGGTAAAATTCGCTGATGGGTATTTTGGATGGGAAGAATATGCACCTTTTGATGCGATAATCATAACTGCTGCTGCAAATCATATCCCTCCGCCTTTGATTAAACAATTAAAAGAAGGGGGAAGGCTCATTATTCCTCTTGGGAGCACAGTCTACTATCAAACATTAACTCTTGCCACAAAAAGGAAAGGCGAACTCGATGTGGAGCAGATGGGAGGAGTAGCCTTTGTGCCAATGATTGGAGAGGTGCGAAAGAGAAAGTGATAGATTTCTAAAGTCTCTTCAACGTAAGAAATGCCATCAGATATGCCAGTGCACCCAACCACAGAACT
>VGWY01000152.1 GCA_016873575.1 Nitrospira sp.
AATATACGTTATACATCTGCTGGCAGCTCTTACACGTCCTCCTTCCTGTTAGCCTCTTCATGAGGCCATCTTTGGGGACATCTACACTTAGGGCAGAATCAAGCGGCATCTTGAGATCACCTAACAGCTTGTCAAGCGATTCAGCCTGGGCAGTGTTTCTTGGAAAACCATCGAGGATAAACCCCTTCTTACAGTCTCCTTGTTTGACCCTTTCCTCAACAAGGCCTAAAACGATCTTGTCAGGAACAAGCTCGCCCCTCTCCATGATTGCCTTTGCCTCTTTTCCAAGCGGTGTGCCATCAGCTACTGCCTTTCTGAGGATATCACCTGTCGAGATCTGGGGAATCTTGTATGTTTCAATAAGCATCTTCGCCTGAGTCCCTTTCCCGGCCCCTGGTGCACCAAGCAACACAAGTCTCATATTCAACCTCCCTCTAATGATTCTATTGTATTTAAGTAAGAAAAAACCGAAACGAAAGCACTCAATAAAAATAAGCGTCTTACTTATAAAAACTATTGCACAAAAATTTAGATGGGACGCTTCTTGCTTGGAAACGCTGATATTTTAATTATCAGGCTATGTGAAGTCAAATTCATATTTTTGATAAAACGATAAATTTTACTTATTAGCCTGATTTAAATTTATTGTTTCACTTTTGATTTTCTCACTGAGATATCTCTGAAGCTCACTCAGCGACTTGCTCCTGTGACTAAGGGCATCTTTCTCATGATCATCCATCTCAGCGAATGTACTGCTGTGCCCTTCTGGATAAAATACCGGGTCATAGCCAAAACCATTCGTTCCCTTTGGCTCCGTACCGATCTTGCCCTCAACATATCCATAAAATGTCCTTATAGTACCGTTCGGTAATGCTAAGGCAATACAGCAAACGAATCTCGCCCCTCTCTCCTCAGTACCAAAGGGCCACATTTCCCGGAGCAGTTTCTCTATATTCATCCTATCATCCGTACCTTCACCTGCATACCGCGCTGACAATACCCCCGGGGCCCCATTGAGAACATCCACCTCAAGGCCTGAATCATCAGCAACAGCTATCTTCCCTGTATATTTTGAAACAGCCATTGCCTTCTTCACGGCATTTGCCTCAAATGTATCACCATCTTCCTCTACTTCAGGACAGTCAGGAAAGTCATCGAGTGTCAAGATCACAAAAGGCATACCTTTAATAATTCTTTTAATTTCTTCTATTTTCTTCTTATTTCTTGTTGCAAGGACAATATCCACTGAAAACACCTTCTCTGTCATTGCGAGCAAAGCGAAGCAATCCCCTTGTCTTTGAGTTTGCTTCGGCACTCCGTGCCTCGCAATGACACCTCTATAGCTATTTTCATGCTCCTTTATAACACAAGAAACTGTGTGAATACAAGAAACTGTCTGAACTGATCTGCCCTTGAAAAATTTTAGACCCTTCTGTTAACATTTTAAATGTCGGAGGAATTTAAAAAGGCAGGATTACTTCTCAGGACTGTCGCTAAAATCCTCGACTATATTATCATTGCAGCAGTAGCAGAGATGGTACCAAAAGCAGGTTTTTTTGCAGGGCTTGTCTATCTCTTGATAGGAGATGGTCTTTTTGAGGGGAGGAGTTTAGGGAAAAAACTGATCGGGCTGAGGGTCGTCTCAGCAGATACAAATAAGCCTTGCACATTCAGAGATTCCATACTCAGGAATAGTCCCCTCGGAGTTGGATATCTTTTATACAGGATACCCTGGATTGGATGGATATTTATTCTGCTTGTCTCTGTTGTTGAATTTATTATCTTGTTAGGGAGCAATGAGAGGAAGCGTATCGGGGATGAGATCGCAAAAACCATAGTAATAGAAAGCCCGCAGGCTTACAAACAGGATACAGAGAAGAATCGTCTGTATTCTGAATAATACATCAATGAAACATTATAATACATCAATGAAACATTCATGTCTTAAAGAGACACAAAGGGCAATAAAAATAATCCCACTTAACCCCTCTTTAGAAAAGTGGGGAGTGGGGGGATTTGAAAGGTATTTTCGGGACAATACATCAATGAAAAATACGAGCTTTATGGTTTGTTATCATGGGAGGGTTAATGTTTTATAACATACTCGGATGGTTTTCAAATGACCTTGCGATTGACCTGGGCACAGCAAATACCCTCGTCTATGTGAAAGGTAAGGGCATCATATGTAATGAGCCGTCGGTTGTTGTACAAAGGAAGAATGATAAAAAAATCATTGCAGTTGGCATAGAAGCAAAAAAAATGCTCGGGAAAACCCCTGCAGATATAATAGCTATAAGACCGTTAAAGGATGGCGTCATTGCTGATTTCGATGCTACAGAAGAGATGCTCAAATACTTTATAAAAAAGGTCCATAACAGGAGGAGTTTCGTATCACCACGCATCATCATAGGAGTTCCATCAGGCATTACACAGGTTGAGCAGAGGGCTGTAAAAGATGCTGCTCATGGATCAGGAGCGAGAGAGGTATACCTCATCACAGAACCAATGGCAGCCGCGATTGGTGTTGGACTTCCCGTAAATGAGCCGTCCGGCAACATGATTGTTGATATCGGGGGTGGGACAACTGATATTGCGGTCTTATCCCTGGACGGTGTCGTGTATAGCAAGGCAGTAAAAGTAGCTGGTGACAAGATGGATGAGGCGATTATGGCTTACATTAAACGGAGATACAATCTCATGATAGGTGAAAGAACAGCTGAGATGATAAAAAATGAAATCGGTTCTGCCTGTGATACAGGAAACAACGATCAGCGCTCAATGGATATTAAAGGAAGAGACCTTATCTCAGGGATACCAAAAACTGTAACCATTTATGAAGCAGAAATCCGTGAGGCCATCAGTGAACCTGTAAACATAATCCTTGATACGATTAAGGTCACCCTTGAGAATACACCTCCTGAAATCGCTGCAGATATTGTAGACAGGGGTATCGTCCTTGCCGGTGGTGGTGCCCTTCTCAGAGGCATTGACTTACTTATCAGAAAAGAGACCGGACTTCCAGTAATTGTGGCAGAAGACCCCCTCACAGCAGTCGTCCGTGGGGTCGGTAAGATGCTTGATGAGTTAGACCTGCTAAGAAGAATAGCAATCAATTAGGAATGCCCAAATAGGAATGCCCAAAAAAAGGCTCCTGCTCTTTCTCTTTCTTATCATCCTATCCATTGGCGTGATGACCTATCAGAACAATAGAGTGCACCTCAGGCCTTTTCAATTTTTCAGCAATGTACTGGACGGGGTTCATGCTATCGTAAATTCCATAACAGACTCTTTTACTTCTCCCTTGAAAAGAATGCTGATCAGGGAAGAGGAAAACGTGCAATTAAAAACAGCGATCGATAAATTGATGAGAGAGCAACAGCGCATGCATGAGGTTTTCCTTGAAAATAAGAGACTCCGGGAACTCCTTTCACTGAAGGAAAAGGAACACAGATATGTTACCGCAGCACGTGTAATCGCGAGAGGAGCAGATATATGGTCAAATACCCTTGTTCTCGATAAAGGGCTTTTTAGCGGGATTATGAAAGATATGACAGCTATAACTCAAAATGGTCTCGTTGGAAAAATTTCTGAGGCATCAAGTTCATACTCGCACCTCCTTCTCCTGACCGACATAAATTTCTCCGCAGCGGTAAGGTTTCAGGAAAGCAGGAAAGAGGGCATAATTTCAGGCACAGGCTTCAGGAAATGCCAGTTAAAATACATCCCGTATGAAGAAGAAGTAAAGAAAGGTGATATTCTCATAACATCTGGACTTGACTCGCTTTTCCCATCAGGGATTCCTGTTGGTTATGTTTCAATAGTCGAAAAAAAAGGTACCGGGATTTTTCAGTATATTGAAGTAACCCCCTTTGAAGACAATACAAAGACCGAAGAAGTAGCAATAATAAAAAGATGATATACATCCTTTGTTGGGCAGGTGTAATCTTTTTCGTATTCATCTTACAGGGGAGGGTTTCATTCCTTGATGTCGCCCCGAATTTCACCGTTGTTTTAGCATACTATGCAGGCATAAGAAATGGAGAGGTCAGTGGAATGTTTATTGGCTCGCTGATTGGTATGATCGAAGACAGCCTTTCGTGTGCATTCCTCGGGCCCAATCTCCTCAGCAAAGGACTTGTGGGTTTTTTTTCTTCTTTTATGTCTGGCAGTTTCTTCCGGTGGACTTCTCTTTTAGGTATCATCGGAATATCAACCCTGACATTGATAGACAGCACGGTTGTTCTTGTATCAAGGAGTATTTTTGAACGGATGCCCGTGAGCATTTCAGGAGCAGCTTTTATCGTCATAGTTCAGTTAATGATAAATGCCCCCTTGGGAATGTTCATTAAGCCAAAGGAAGCATCAAATCCCTCTCAGTTTCCCTTGACGAAAGGGAGATTTTCAAGAAAGCTGGAAATTTTTAGGCAAAAGTGAAAAGTGAATCTGAAAAGATTATAATTATATCCTATGTTGTGATTGCAGTTTTCCTGTTGCTTATCATGAGACTCTGGCAGCTTCAGATATTAGAGGGGAGTAAATACAAAAAACTCTCTGAAGCAAACAGGCTCAGGATAATGGCAATTCCAGCCCCACGGGGAATCATATTCGACAGAAACGGAATACCGCTCGTTAAAAATTCCTCATATTATTGTGCATCGATAATACCTGGTGAATTCGATAATGGTAAGGTTGAAACGCTTGCAAAAGTTATTAAAATGCCGGCTGAGGAAATATTTGATAAGTTACATAAAAAAAGCCTGAGTCCATTTGTGCCCATCAAACTGAAACAGGGCTTACCTTTTCAGGAAGTAGCATATATTGAATCGAGGAAATCCGACTTTTCAGGCCTTATTATTGAAACAGATATCAGCAGGGCCTATATATATGGAGATACCGGGTCACACTTTATCGGTTATCTTGGAAAACTGAGTCCATCCCAATCGAAAGATCCTGCATTTGAAGATATACCGCCTGATGCATTCATTGGACAGTGGGGTGTTGAAAAGCTCTTTGACAAATCACTGAGAGGTGTTCCCGGCAAGAGGATCATTGAGGTCGATGCGCTTGGCAGGGAGTTAAGAATGTTACAGGAAAAACCTCCGATAAAGGGGGAGGATATCCAGCTCAGCATAGACATTAATCTCCAGAAAAAGGCTGAAAAGGCATTCGGAGACAGGGCAGGTGCACTTGTTGCAATAAAACCTGCTACTGGCGAGATTCTTGGCATGGTCAGTAAGCCCTCCTTTGACCCCAATTTATTCACAAGGGGGATAAGCTCTGATGATTGGATAGCACTTGCGCGTGATAAAAAAAATCCTATGTTGAACCGGGCATTGCAAAGCCAGTATCCACCTGGCTCGACGTTCAAGATTGTTACTGCAATAGCAGGTCTTGAAGAAGGAGTTATTACTCCTGAGACAAAGGTAGACTGCAGGGGTGGAATAAGCTATGGTATATGGCAGTTTGGATGCTGGCGAAAAGGTGGTCATGGTGCTGTTTCCCTGCACAGGGCACTGGTTGAATCATGTGATGTATATTTTTATGAGGTTGGTAAACGACTCGGCATAGATAAGATTTACGAATATGCCACAAGACTTGGTCTTGGAAAAGAGACCGGCATTAAACTTGGAAAAGAAAGACAGGGATTGGTACCAAACACAAAATGGAAACAGGAAAATAAAAAACTCCCGTGGTTTCTTGGTGAAACCTTTAACTGTGCTATAGGTCAGGGATATGTTGCTGTAACACCGCTGCAAATGGCTGTTTTGATGAGTGCAATCTCAAACGGGGGTAATTTACTGATGCCTGCACTGATTAAAGATTATAAGCCTGAATCACATGGAAATATACGTATAAGACGTGAAACACTTGAAATTATAAAGAAAGCACTGTCAGGTGTAGTGAATGAACCGGGAGGCACAGGATGGTCTTCACAATCGCACATGACAAAAATTGGCGGGAAGACCGGAACAGCCCAGGTTGTGCAACAGAAAGATGGTACCCGTTATCTCCCGGAACGGTTCAGAGATCATGCATGGTTTGTTGCCTTTGCCCCGGCTGAAAAACCAGAGATAGCACTTGCAGTATTTGTTGAACATGGTGGACACGGAGGAGGTGCAGCAGCCCCGATTGCAAAGATAGCGATTGAGGAATATTTAATAAATTCAAAGCTCAACCCTGAATCAAGTTCAGGGCAAGATTCAAAATTG
>VGWY01000153.1 GCA_016873575.1 Nitrospira sp.
CCTCGTTATGCATAAATCAATATAATAAGGCACATTAAATCAGGGGTGTTTGATGAACAAAGCTGTTTATATTCAGACTGCTGAAAAACGTGATCTAAGTGCTATTTTAAATCTCATAAAAGATTATGAACGTTATGACGTGGAATTCGCTAAACGCTATCATGATATTTACTTCAGTAAGAATAAGATAACTGAGCAAGATGAAGTCTTTGTGGCTAAAATGGAAGGAAAAACCATCGGTGTAATCGGATTCAAATCGTCGGTCACGGGGTCAGGTCTTGTTTCTTGCATTTTAAGCCATTGTTAAGTTATAAAACAACATGGCAAGACCGTTAAGGATAGGACATAGGTAGGAGGGTCAGGTCTTTACTTTTACTGTTTTATCTCTCGTGCTTATAGGAGGCAATACTAAAGAGCAAGAATAAAGACTTGACCCCTTTTGCTTTTGTACTTTTGCTTTTGTAACTTTTGCTTTTGTGACCCCTTGTGACCCCCTTTTGTGACCCCTTTTGCGGTGCTCGATGAAAAACGGATATACGCTGCTGACAGCAGACTTCGATCTCTATCAGGTAGCGTATGCCCTGGGTATCAGGACCATGTATTGGACAACAACCTAACAACCGCTATAGTATTGCGTTTTGCTACATTTAGATATAAAATAAAACAAAATGCAACTTAATCACAATTGGAGGTATTAAAAATGGCCACTGCTGTAAGAATATCAAAAGAATTAGTCAGTGAGGCTAAAAAATATAGCCGTATTGACCATAGATCTGTAACAGGTCAAATAGAGCACTGGGCAAGAATAGGCAAATGCGCTGAAGAAAATCCAGACTTAACCTACAGTCTTATCAAAGAAATACTTATAGGAATAGAAGAATTAGAGCAAGGTGAAAGGTCAGAATACAAGTTTGGATAGTAACGGATGAAAATCTATCAATCAAGAATTTTTGAAAATAAAGTCAAAAAGTTTTCAAAGCAAGAAAAAAGAATATTAGATGAAGAAATTAAAAGGATAATAGAAAACCCTTTTGTTGGAGAAGAAAAGAAAGGAGACCTTCGGGGTGTGTATATTCATAAGTTCAAAATCAAAACTATTCAATATCTCCTTTCCTACAGAATGATTAATGATGGGTTAGAATTAATTATGATTGGCCCACACGAAAATTACTATCGCGATTTGAAAAGTTATTTAAAGAGAAGATAAACAATGTCTAACAATAAAATTAAGTCGCCCATACCTCTCCGCCCTTAGGGGCGGAGTCTGCGTTACGTGGACTCCGCTCAACTCCGCCGTTATGTCTGAAAAAAAATTATAAACATGGTATTATTTTGAAAATAGTGTAGCGAGGTTTAAACATGAAAACTAAATTAAACATGATTTATTGGAAGGGTGATAAATTTTGGGTAGGTAAATTACTTGAACATCCGGAAATAATGACACAGGGAGAAACATTGGAAGAACTTGAAGAAAATATGAAAGATGCATATATATTGATGACAATGGAAGATGTTCCTGAAAAACATAGGGTTAAGAAACTTGAATTAGCAGTATGAAGAGGAAGGACCTCATCAAGAGGTTGACCGATAAAGGATGCATTCTCGTGAGACATGGTAGCCGGCATGATCTATATAAAAATCCAGCCACTGGTAAGAAACAGCCTATCCCGAGGCATAACGAAATAGACGAGAATCTTGCGAAACACATAATAAAAGAATTGACATAACAACAACATCGAGGCGACACGGGATTAACGCCTGTTCTTTTTTATTATGGCCTTATTCTCCGTGCGCCTCATTCATGGCGTCAGATGCAAAAAGCAGCAGCAATTACAGGTAGCCAGTTCGACAACATCGCTGTAATGCAGAACATGAAAGATTTGCGAATTTTGGTTAAAATAGATAACAGATGCAAAACAAATAAAGCAAGGGGGATATAACATGAAGAAAATAACAGCAACAGATACCCTTACATTGTCAATACCTGAAAGAATCCAACTAGTAGAAGATATCTGGGATACGATAGCTGCCGAGGGCCAGTCTATTGAATTAACAGAAGATGAGAAAAGGATAATTGATGAACGATTGGAGGCTTATCATAGAAATCCTGATTTAGGCTCTCCATGGGAGGATGTTTATAAAAGGATAGTAAGCAGGCAATGAAATATAAGGTCATTATCAGGCCTGAAGCTGAAGATGACTTAAAGGGAGCTTTTTCTTGGTATGAAGATAAACGGACAGGGTTAGGTTATGACTTCCTTTTACAGGTTAATGCAGGAATCAACTTCATAAATAGAAATCCTGAAATTCATCCAATAGAATACAAAGGAACGAGGAAACATCTTATCAAAAGGTTTCCATACAAAATCATTTATCTTGTAGAGGAAGAAAAGATAATAATCCTTGCTGTAATTCATGGCAAGAGAAGACCTGATTTGATAAAAAAGAGAATAGATAGCATCTAACAAAGGACGGTATCATAAAAAATTTATTGAGGAGTATGGCAGCACTAATATTGCATGCATTACTTACGGTTTTTTTAGTAGCATGTGGACGTGGCGGCGGTGGCGTTTCCAATGACACTACTACACCCGCTTTTACACTGAATCTGATTAAAACTGTTGATATAACCACAGATGCCGACGGTGGCTCAGCCCGTCCTGAGATTATTGCTGCAAGCGCAGACAGAGTTTTTGTTGTTTATCTTGGTAATATTAGAAGTAATAGGACTTTTGATGTGAAGATTTACAATAGTAATCTTGACACGGTAATTGCCTCTAAAACATTGGTTTCAACTTCCTCAGACTACGGCAGTCCAACAGATATCAGAGTTGCTTCTGATGGTCAATATCTCTATGCCTTCTATGAGACAAATAAAACCACTTCTCCAACAACCGCCATAACCTATCTCTGGGGCGCAAAATATACATTGGACGATAACTTTAACCGTGTTGCTTATACCGCAGCTCCCATCACAAACAGCAAACCCATGTCAGAACTTCAAGACGGGGGGGAATTAGTTGATGATCCTGCGCCTCTTGTTAGACCAAACACAGTGTTTGTAATTACACGACTTAAATATTCCTTATCGACGACTGGTAACACTATTTATAGAGTTCGGGAGTTTAGCAAGGACAATCTCGCCACTTTGTCCGAGTTCGATTTGGATTTATCCAATGTGGCTGATGGCAGAGGGCGAGTAACTTCTTTTCTATACTGGAACAATAGTATTTTCATGGCTCTTGCAACAACAGTTTCAGACCAAGGTGTAAATGAAGGTAATGATGACAGTGCCAAGTCGGATATTGTCTTAGTTAAAATGACGCAAAACTGGACTTTTAATCCGCAAAATGATGTTCAAATCATCTCCGCCGAACCCGATGACAGAGAGAATTATGCCGCTGGCTTTAAAACTGATGGAAACTATTTCTATATCACCTATAAGCAAGCAGTAGGAAGCCCGCCAACAGGAGAGCAGAGAGCCTTGATTAAGATTTTTGACAACAATTTCAATCAGATTCTTAGAGAACAAGTAAAAAGTGCAGTGTGGGGAACAGGCGGAGGGGAGATACGACCATCGCTTGAAGTTATGGGGAATAGAATTTTCTCTGGACAGAGCAGCGGTCAAGGTATTGGAAGCGGGAATGCAGAGATATATGTTTATGAAAAGTAAGTTTGACCATTATGTGCGAAGAGGGGGAAAAGGGGACGCCCCTTATTAGTAGAATTTAGGGATAGGGGACGTTGCCAACTTGAACAACATAAGGGGTAAATGGAAATAGAAAAATAAATGCCTAACCAGTCGCTCAAGAGGGACGTAGCGTAATACCGCCGCGCCTCTTAGCTCAAGTCGTTAGGCACAAAGGAGATTAATGGACAATGTCTAAGGTCATAAAACATGGCACTGATTGGCCAAGCCATCGGAAAGCATGGTATGGAAAACAAGTAAAATGTGCCGGCTGTGGCTGTTTATTTGAAATTACAGAGAAAACCCAATTCAGTCACACTACAGGACGAGGCAGTGTGGGATACTATGAAGCTCACAGCATCTGCTGTCCTGAATGTGGTAATACTGGAAATAAGTTACGTTGGCATTAGGAAAAAGAGCACTTCCATGCCTTCAAAATTGATTGATAAAAACACTATTTGAATCAAGCAGACGATGTAATTATCCTCCGATTGATTTAAGAATTCGGCGGTAAAAAAATGATAAAATAAGCCATGAAATGTACCCAATACTTCTCCTTTATCAGGCAACGGCCAGACAGGGCAATTATCAAAGATGAATGGATATCTGATACAATAAATAAACCTGTAAAGACAGAAGTTCAGACTGATGGAAGGATAAGGAAGTGGCGTTATATCGAGGAAATGGGTAAATATCTTAGGATAATCCTTTTAAATGACGGAGAGACCGTTCATAATGCTTTCTTTGATAGAAACTTTAAGGAGGGAGAAAAATGAAAATTCGGTATTTCTCAGATACAGATACAGCGTTGATTGAGTTCTCAAATGTTCCAGTTGTTGAGACTAAAGAAATATCAGAAAACCTCTACATTGACCTGGATGAAAAGGGCAACCTTGTAAGTATGACCATTGAACATGCAAAAGAAAAAGCTGGCATGTCTGAAGTTTCTTTTCTGCAAATGGAAAGGAGCGCTGCCTAACAAATCACTCGTGCGGATGGCTGATAGCCACCGCACAGTTCAGTCGTTATGCTATTAATGACTCTATAGAGACTCAATATGAAATCGGGCGACTTGAATGATAGATACAATCCGTTTGGTAAGGAACTACTATCTCAAGAACTTGTTACATTTGAACATATTCACGTTAATGTCTCACAGACTTTAGTAATTACTACAGAAGATAAAATTCATTTGTGGTTATCAAAATTTTCAACGAAACTTGAGCGCCGCCGTGAATGGATTGCACCTTTTGGTCTTGTTATTTCAATTACTTTAGCACTATCCACATCTTCTTTTAATAACTTTATTTTTCCCTCAGATACATGGTTAGCTATTTTTGTTTTATTAGATGTTGCATCCGTAATTTGGTTGTTCAATGCCTTAAAGCATAGTCGAAAAATTCCAAGCATAAAGGAGGCGATTGAAGAACTGAAGACGTTTTCTACAAAATTAGAATAGTTTGGAGAATTAAATGGTAGATAATGAAAAAAAACCAAATTGGGAATCATTAATGAATCAAGTTGAACAAAAGTTTCAAGAGGGGCTTTATGGGGATGCTGAAAAGGTTGCGATTGACGCGCTTCGAGAGGCTGAACAATCAACAGAGGATAAAGAAAGAAAGATTGCAGCATCACTTCATAATTTAGGCACTATTTATCAATACTTAAGAAAATATGAAGAGGCATTAAATGCTTATCAAAAATCTCTTGAGATAAAAACAAGACTCCCCGAAGCCTGGCCTACAGCAAAAACTTTAAATAATTTGGCTCAGGTTTATTCATCCATGGGTCGTTATAGGGAAGCTGAGACATTGTATAAAAAAGCACTTGAGATATTCGAAAAAATTGGTGATAAATCGAACATTTCAGTTTTATTGAATAATCTAGCGGCTGTTTATGATGCGATAGGACGTTTTAATGAATCCGAGGCACTTTATGAAAAAGTATATCAAACAATTTTGGAATTATATGGCAGTGATAGTCCTATGGCAGCAAAGGTTTTGAACAATTTAGCAAAATTAAATGCTGAAATGGGGAAATATGAGAAGGCAATTTCTAACTACAAAAAGGCAATAGAAATTTTTGATAAAGCTTTAGGGAGCCAACATCCTGATTTAGGTCTAAGTATGCTTAATCTATCGCATGTCTTAGAAAGTAAAGGTGATGCTGAGACAGCTAAAACGTTGCGAGAAAAAGCATTGTCGATTCTTAGAAAGGTGCTCGGTAATGAACATCCATTTGTTAAACAAGCGCAACTTAAAATATAAAAGAGCCCAACAAGAAAATCCAGCGTATGGCTGATAGCCACCGCTGATTTCAGCGTTAGCTTAAAAATTGAGGAAAATTATGAAGCAGCAAATTAAGGAAGCAGTGTTAAGAGCGTGTTCTAGACTAAAGAGGGATGATGGTTCCCTTTTCGATTGTGAAATTGAGGAGGAATTTGGA
>VGWY01000154.1 GCA_016873575.1 Nitrospira sp.
GAAATATCACTGCTGAATCTCCGGTAAAGATTGATGCCAACTATCTTGGCTCTATCAATATTGATGAAATGAAATTGAGCGGTGTGAGTGTAACAAAGGTGTATGACAATAGACTCCCGGATGGAAAAATTGTAGATGCTTTTTCCAATCCTTATGCTTCATTATCCCGGGAAGACCGCCAGAAAAGAGCAACAGAGCTTGTTATTGATGCAGGAAATTATTTTCGACAGAGAAACTACGGTAAGGCTTCATCCCTTTTCGAAGAGTCACTGAAGGCATTTCCTACTGCTGAAGCATACTATTATATTGCCCTTTGCTATCAGGAGATGAAGGAAGATGAAAAGGCATTGAAGTACTTAAAAGAGGGGGCAGAGAAGTTTCCCAGGGACTCCACATTGATAAAAAATCTGGGGTTGCTCTATTACGAAAAGGGCAACGAGGCCGAGTCAAAAAAGGCATTTGAAGAGGTTATACGATTAAGCCCTGAGGATAGACAGGTAAAATTTTTACTTGAAAGGATGGGGAAGTAGACGGAAATCTAAAATGCATTTTAAAACCACAGAGAGCACAGAGATAATTTTCAAGATTAATAAAATCTTTAAACTGTAGATTCCCACGGGCAAGCCCGTGGCACTTACTGCTACAGGCTTCGCCTGATTGTCCTTTTTGGCATTCACCCACGGGTAAACCCGTGGAACTCTGCTAAGGGATTAGAGAACTCAGGAGAAAAAATGTTTATTTCTCTGTGTCCTCTGTGGTGAAATAAATTTTTTGATTGATGAGAATAGGGATACCTCAGGGACTTTTATATTTCAAGAATGGCAGGCTCTGGAAACGAAACCTGAATGCTCTTGGCATTGAGGTTGTAACCTCTCCAGAGACAACAGAAGGTATCCTTTCTGACGGAATAAGGCACAGTGTATGTGACCTCTGCCTACCTGTAAAGGCATTTTTTGGGCATGTCCTTGCTTTGAAAGATAATGTAGATTGTCTCTTTATACCGAGGGTTATTAGGGTCGAACCTGATGCCTTTCTTTGCCCCAAGTTCATCGGACTGCCTGATATGGTAAGGGCTGCAATCAGAAACCTTCCCCGTATTATTGATACTGAGTTTAATATTAAAGAAAAGCCAGAGGCAGTATTCTGGCAGGAGGTAAGGAGAGAGTTAAAAGGTGACAGGAAAATGTTATTGCGAGGCGAAGCCGAAGCAATCTCTACAAATGAGATTCTTCGCTGCGCTCAGAATGACAGAAAGCGAAGGAATGACAAAATTGAGAAGGATCACAGGTTACAAAAATTCTCAGAACATAAACTTACTGTAGGCATTGCGGGAAGGCCTTATCTTGTTCTGGATAACTACTTGAATAAAGGTGTTGTAAGGTATATGAATAGGCTTGGAGTAAGTGTTGTATATCAAACTCCGGAGAAGAATTATATTATAGAAACGATGTCAATGCTTCCGAAGTGGATATACTGGAGCATGGGGAAAGAGGTTGTCTCATCTGTGAGAAGGATGTTAGAGGATGAGAGTATTGATGGAATCATACTCATTGCTAATGCTGGATGTGGTCCTGATTCCTTTATGACAGAACTGATAGATGGCACGCTTCCCGTTCATAAAAAGCCGTACATGAGCCTTAGTATTGATGAACATCTCTCGGATGCCGGACTCCAGACAAGGATAGAGGCATTTGTGGATATGATTGAAAGGAAATTCAAATACAATTAACCACAGAGAACACAGAGATTTAAAATGAGATCACAGGCTAACTTATTGATTTTAAATAATAATTATTACTCTGAGTTCTCTGTTTTTAAAAGTACCTCTGTGGACTCTGTGGTTTAAAATGAATTTGATATGAAACTTACTGTTCCCCATATGGGATTGCTTTCAAATGCTTATACGAAGGTTTTGAGAGAGCATGGTGTGGATATGTGCCCACCGCCGAGGCCATCCATTAATACCATGAACCTTGGTGTCAGGTATTCGCCAGAGTTCGCCTGCCTTCCTTTCAAAATAAACCTGGGTAATATGATTGAGGCACTCGAGGGTGGTGTTGATACAATCCTTATGCCTGGCGGCTATGGTCCGTGCCGTTTCGGATACTATGGTGTTATTCAGGAGCAGATACTCAGAGGGCTTGGTTATCATTTCCAGATGACAAGAACAGACAACCCTGACAGTCTTGGTGATATGGTGAAGACTATTCGAGATATTAGCGATATAAAATCAAAATGGGACGGTTATCGTGTCTTCTATCTGATTCTCATGCGTATGGCTGTACTCGACAGTGTTGAGGCTATGTATTTCAAAATGAAACCCAGAGAGATCAATCAGGGCGAGGCCGAGAGGGCATTCGATGAATCCTTGAAAATCATAGAGAAAGCAACAGGATACATGAAACTTTTCAATGCATATAATAAAATAAAGGATATATTCCGGGATGTGAAGATTGACAGAACATTAAAACCACTCAAAGTAGGTATCCTTGGTGAGATATTTGTTGTCATAGAACCCTTTGCAAATATGGATTTACAGAGGAAGCTGGCCAGGATGGGTGTTGAGGTAGTCAGGGGAGTATGGCTGAGTGACTGGCTGAATGACCGGTTCAGGTTTAAGCCATTGAAACCAAACCAGAACAGGCTTTCTCGAAAGTGGGCATCTCCCTATCTGAAATATCCATCAGGAGGCGAAAGTATAGAGAGTGTGGGCAAGACAGTCAAATTTTACAAAGAAGGGATAGATGGTATTATCCACATCATGCCCTTTACCTGTATGCCAGAACTTGTTGCATCAACCATTTTGCACAGGATTAGCACTGATCTGAATTATCCTGTTCTCTCCCTTACCTTTGATGAGCATGTATCCGAGGTTAATCTTCAGACGAGGCTTGAGGCATTTATTGATTTACTCGAAAGACGCAGAAAGAATCGTCTTGCATCTCGATTTAATAGTCAATGAAAATAATCCCCCCTCACCCCCCTTTAGTAAAGGGGGGAAGGTGGGATTATAGGAGAAAGAGAAAAGAGGTTTTAATAGAACATGCAAGGGTATCTCGGTATTGATGTTGGTTCAGTGACTACCAAAGTAGTCTTTCTCAGTAAAAAAGGAGCAATCCTCTGGAGTACATATCGTAAGACCATGGGACAACCGATATGGGTGTTACAGTCTGCCCTTTCTGACCTTTATCATGAACTGACACCCACTGTTTTAGGTGTAGGTGCTACAGGAAGTGGCAGAGGGCTTGCTTCTCACCTGATCGGTGCTGATGTGGTGAAAAATGAGATTACATCCCATGCAGTTGCTGCCATCAGATATTATCCTGATGTACAGACAATAGTAGAAATCGGTGGTCAGGATTCAAAACTTATCCTTATCAGGGATGGTGTGGTAATAGATTTTTCAATGAATACAGTATGTGCTGCCGGGACTGGATCTTTTCTTGAACATCAGGCATCGAGGCTCGGCCTCAGGGTTGAGGAATTGGGAACCATTGCACTGAACGCAACCTCACCTGTCAGGATAGCCGGCAGATGCACAGTCTTTGCAGAGTCAGATATGATTCATAAACAGCAGATGGGACATAATCTCGAGGATATCGTTGCTGGTCTCTGTGATGCCCTTGTAAGAAACTATTTGAATAATCTCTCAAGGGGGAAGGATCTCAGAGAGCCCATCCTCTTTCAGGGCGGAGTAGCTGCGAACCATGGTATCAAGACATCATTGGAGAAAGAACTCAAAAAAGAAATTCTCGTGCCAAAATATTTTTCTATCATGGGAGCAATTGGAGCTGCGCTCCTTGCCCTTGAATGTGAGGTGAAGGCAACAAAATTTAAAGGTTTCCGTATCTTCAGCCACCACCTTATCAGCAGCAGTTTTTACTGTGATGGTTGTCCCAACACATGTGGAGTGATGGAAGTAAGAGATGGCAATGAAGTTATAGCACGATGGGGAGATAATTGTGGCAAGTGGTCATCTACCACATGAAGAATACAATTAGCCACTCTAAAAATTATCTCTGTGTTCTCTGTGGCTTTCAAAATGTATTTTTTGGTTTTGTTCTATTTTTTGCATTCCAATTGAATTCTCATTCAATAGGCGCTGATATCATCTCAAAGATCATTGAGATGCAAAAATCCATCAGGACTATGAGGGCAGATTTTATCCAGGAAAAATATTCTCAATTACTTGAAAAGCCGATTATTTCAAGTGGTATTTTTTTCTTTAGTGTACCGGAAAGATTTGTCTGGGACTATAAAGATGATATGAAGGTAATTTCAGACGGTAAGAGGCTGATGCTTTATTATAAGAAACAGCAGGAAGCTGATATTATGGATATCAGCAAATTTCCTTCTTTACCGGTAAGCTTCTCTATCGAAAATCTTTCGAAGAGGTATAGAACAGAAGTTCTTGAAGCAAAATCTTATAGGTATGTTTTAAAAGTAAAACCTGTTATAGAGATGATGCCTATCCGGGAAATACTCATCACCCTTGATGAAAAGGCAACTCCAATTGAGGTAAAGATGACTGAAAGGACAGGCGATATTACAATTATAAGGTTCTCGAATATGAAGGTAAATATCATGATACCTGATGAGACCTTCAGCATGAAAGTTCCAGAGGGGGTACATGTGAGGAATAACCTTAAATGATGAAATGCTCATACAGACAAGTTGACAAAAAGAAGTATGAAAATATTTGTTGCTCTCCAACTAAAGTCATTCCAGCTTGTCTGGATGTCATTCCCGCTCGTCGGGAATCTTTCTTAACGATTCTGGACAAGCCAGAAGGATTTCGGACAAGCCGAAATGACAAATAAGTATTATAAGTAGATGAATAGAAGGGCTGTTATTACAGGTATAGGGGTTATTTCAGCCATAGGACAGGGACTCAGTGAGTACTGGGACGCCCTTTGCAAAGGTATATGCGGTATCGGTGAGGTTACTCTCTTTGACACATCAGGTTACCGTGGCAGGCTTGCTGCCGAGGTAAGAGGTGTTCATACAGAAGGCAGAAGACTATCAAGGTGTGATATCATTGGACTCATTGCATGGGATGAGGCAGCAAAGGATTCAGACTTTCATACTATAGATATCTCATCAGATAGGATTGGTATCTGCATTGGGAGTGGTGCAGGTGGTCTTCTTAGTGCAGAGATATTCAGGCGAGAAACTGTAAAAGCGGGTAAAGGCAGGCCAGGTTTGCTTGTACCTTTTGCAACCTATGCCTTTACAGATTTGCTTGCAATGAAGGCAGGTGTTCGTGGTCCCAGAACCACCATATCAACAGCATGTTCTTCTTCAGCTACTGCAATTGGTATTTCATCTGAATGGATTAAGAACGGCCTGAGCGATATGGTGATTACAGGTGGAAGCGAGTCTCTTTCAGAAACAACATTCTCTGGATTCAATGCCTTACGGTCTGTTGATGAGGTTCCATGCAGACCGTTTGACAGAGAACGAAAAGGGATTTCTTTAGGTGAAGGAGCAGCAATTATTATTGTTGAGGAATATAATCATGCACTGAGAAGGGGTGCCAACATATATGCGGAGATTTTGGGCTATGGTATTTCTGGAGATGCATACCATGTTACCGCACCTGATTCAGATGGGAAAGGGATTGTGAGGGCGATTGAGATGGCATTCAGGAATGCAAGTTATCGTAAGGAAGAAATTCAGTACATCAATGCCCATGGTACAGGTACTCCTGCAAACGACCTTGCTGAGACGAGGGCTATTAAACACTTCTTTGGTGAAAGGGTATACCATATACCTGTAAGTTCGACAAAATCAATGATCGGTCACTGTCTTGGCGCTGCAGGTGCACTTGAGACAGTAGCAACATTGTTGCCAATTATCAAAGGATTTTTACCACCAACCGTAAACTATAAAAATCCTGATCCAGATTGTGACCTCGATTATGTACCTGAACCGAGGAAGATGTCTGTCAACACTGCCATGAGTCTCTCGGTGGCATTTGGGGGGAACAATACTGCATTGGTTCTGAGGGGAATGAATTAAATAATACAATTAACCACAGAGCACACAGAGGGCACAGAGAAATACATGAATAAATTTAAAAAAGAAAGGATTTTT
>VGWY01000155.1 GCA_016873575.1 Nitrospira sp.
GGAAAATGCAAAAGCCCTTATCCGCATTTTAGTCGCAAAAAAACGGATGAGAATACTAAAGCGGATCTTGAATACGATATGGAGGCTTATAAATCGAAATATAGCAATATAAGATTTAAAGATATCGACGTATCGCATCCGATTTACAAGACATACCCAAAGTTATTCTTTGTGCCTGATACTTTTTTTGAATATGTCGTTTATATTAATCCAGGAGAGGGGATACCTCAACTCTATTCAGTATCAATGAATATGCAAAAGAAGGAAGCAACAAATGAAGAATTAGAAGTTTTCAAAAGTATTGTGAGGTCAATCCTAATGCTTTCAAAGGATCTAAAAATAATAAACACAAAATAGGAGCATAACAAAACAATACCTTTAGGCAAATAAAAGTCAAGCTTCTCCATTTTCCATGTCGAAGAAGATCATAAAATGGACTTTTTTAGTCCATATCAAACATCGTCTTGTCTTCCAAAAATCGATTATAGGGCAAATGAAAAAGCCGAAATTTTCATTTGCCTCCGGAATTCAGCTTTTATGAATCTTTTTGTTTTTGTATAAGAAAAATGTCTTTACGCTCCTCCTTTCAGTCCATTGGTGATTGTTCCAAACTGGCAATTCTACCAAGTTTAGGTCCTTGCTCATGTGCAGGACATTCATACTTTATCGGCCATGTCAGGAACTCTCGGCCCAAGTGACATATTGTGCAGCTGATGATTCCCGAAGGATCATAAGTGATTTGCGGTCATCTCAGGCCGAGATTCACCAGACTTATATCGTCAGTCAGAAAGCATGGGAAGCATGGGGGTCAGGTCTTGTTTCTTGCATTTTAAGCGATTGTTATGTTATAAAACAACATGGCAAGGCCTCTCAGGATAGAATATGACGGAGCAGTCTATCATATAACTTCACGAGGAAACGCAAAGAAACCCATCTACAAAGAAGACGAAGACAGAAGGATATTTCTTGAGGTGCTTCATAGAGCAAATACCCGATACAACTGGCTATGTCATGCCTATTGTCTTATGAACAATCATTATCACCTGATCATAGAGACACCTGATGGAAATCTTTCTCATGGAATGAGGCAACTAAATGGGGTCTATACCCAGCTATTCAACAAGAGGCATAATAGGGTTGGTCATATATTTCAGGGCAGATACAAGGCGATATTAATCCAGAAGGAAAGCCATCTGCTTGAAGCAAGCAGATATGTGGTGTTGAACCCTGTAAGAGCAAAGGCAGTAAAAGATCCCGAGGAATGGAAATGGAGCAGCTACCGTAGCACAGCAGGAAAAGAGAAACCGCATCCTTGTTTAACAATAGACTGGATATTAGGGCAATTTGGATCAAAGAGGAGACAGTCGGAGAAAAAATACGGTGAATTTGTCATGGCTGGCATAGGTGAAGAAAAAATCTGGAAAGATGTAAAGGGACAGAGTATACTTGGACAGGATGAATTTATTAAAAGATTTTTAAATCATGTAAAAGGATATGAAGAAGTAAAGGAGATACCGAAGAACCAGAGATATATTGGAAGACTTGGACTTGCGGAACTACTGAAAGGGACAAAAGGAAGAAAAGAGATAAGCAGAAAGGCAAAAGAGGCTGTAGAGAGATATGGATACAGCCAGAAAGAGGTTGCTGACTATCTGGGGATACATTACTCAACGGTAAGCAGGATGGTGAATAAGGGAATACTAGATTATGCAAGAAACAAGACCTGACCCTCTATGCTCTATGCTCCTAGAGGCTATGTTTGCCCTCAATGTGAATTTAAATATGTAGTCAAAAAAGGGATAATGGAGGATTTCTAAGGAGAGGTGAGGATGGAGAATAAAAATGATGATATTGCTAAGGCTGTTGAAAAAGGAATTAAATCAGAAAAAACAAAAGAGGCTATAGGTGTATTTATGACAATCGGTTTTATTGGCCTATCAATAATTATTGGTGTTTCTATTCATTGGATGGTAGGATTAGTATCATTTTTTGGTGGTCTTTACGGCACCTGGAAATATTATAAAAGTTAGTCCGGCGGCGTAAAATTTTTAACAGCCTTTTCACTTTCAAATCTTGATTGATTGAATTGTCATAACAATTGAGAAATTAGGACGAAAAACCAGCTTTTACTTCGGGGTTTCACCCCTCATTACAAAGTCAAAAATATGAATTTTTCTAAAATCAATTTTAATTTGAAAATCTCATGAAAAAAGAGGCATTCCCAATGATTCCCGACATTTTTGTACCCGACTTATCGTGTTTTCTTCAAGAACTTATCATGTTTTCTTATAGAACCTATTTTTTTTAGAAAGGAGTCTAATGTTTGGAAAAATTATAAAGGAATTGAATTATCAGTTAACCCAAATTAAGTGATAGGGGTCTTGCCTATTGACTTAAAATGCATAGAAAAACATAACCTAACAAATCAGCGGCGGCTGAAAGCCGTCCGCTAATTTAGGTCGTTAGCTGCAAAAAATGAAAAAAGAACGTAATTATTCATTATCGCATGATATGTTGCATAAATATCTTGACGCAGCACTTATCAATGCTAGTGATTTGTTGATCGAAGCCACTGATTTTCTTTCCAAAGAACGATATACAAGATCATATTTCCTTGCTTGCGCATCTCTGGAAGAAACAGGCAAGGCATATTTAGCATTTTCTGCTATGGGAAGGAACTTAAATAATCCAGGAGTAGAAACAGCCGTCAAAATATCTTTTGAAGATCATAAAAGTAAAATTGCATCAGCAATGATATGCCTATTGAGAAAAAATGGAGTTACAAAAGAAAAGGCAGAAGAATTTATGAATCTTGGCTTACATATAGAAAGAGGGCGTGAAAAATCTATGTATGTGGATATTAATGAGAAGAATGAAATTACAGCCCCGTCTGAAATTATAAGACCTTTAGCTGCATTTGACGCAGTACGTTTAGCAAAGGACTGCCTTGAAACAACAGGTGAATACATACTAAAAAATAAACCTGATCAATTCACCGCTTCACAAGATAAATTCCTATGTATAAATAAAAAGAAAATGTTTAAGATGATTAATACGCAAGACTTTTGGGACTTTTGTATTGATCAAATGAAAGAGAGAGAAACATTTGATATGACCGAGATATTTGTAAAGTATCATGATTTATATTATTGCAAGGCAAAGTCATTTAATAAAAGCGGGTCGAGGTGACAGCAGCTTGAATAGCACTGCGTCATTTTAGGGTGAGTGCCCGCCGCCTCACCCTTGGCGTTAGACATGATATGAACAAGAGGAATAAAAGTCTTGCCTAAGCCCTATAGTAAGCGCAGTGTCGGAGTGATAATGGCCGAAGTCATTGTAGCTATTGCCGTTATCTACTTTTTGCTCGGAGGGGACACTTGGAGCCCTAAAATGTGGGCGGTTTTTGCAATTGTGGCGGCATGGATAATTATAATGAATGTTCGTAAAGAAGCTGGACTGGAAACCGAGAAGAGTTACTTGCGATGGAAACAGCGGCTTGGACTGTTGATGGTGCTTTCTCTGTTATTTAGTCCTCTCTGGGTTGATTCTTGGTGGCCATTTTTTATAGGACTTGTACTCGGCTTAATTTGGCTTGATGATTACCGCAGCATGAAAACCCTTTTCCGAAAAAATGCAGAAGCTACAAAGAGTAATAGACCAGACCATACTGATTTATAATATGTCTAATAATTGTTAGATACATTCAAATAAATATGACTACCTCTGAAAATATCTTATTTCTTGTCTTGGGATGGCTTCTTGGTCTTTTTAGTCCCATAATCTATGACGAGGTAAAAAAACGGCAACATAGAAAAGAGATAAGAGTAGGCATATTAACGGAATTAAAAGAACTTCGATATAAATTAATGGGTGTTGTATATCTCGTTTCAATACGTAATGGTACTTATGACAGAGAATTACTCAATTGGATAAAGCCCATTGTTGAAGAGTATAATGGTACGCACCAAAAGGATAATATTTATAAATCCATAAAAAACCATTTAACACTAACTGACGAAGAATTATCAGCTATTTCTGAGAAGTTAAAAACTGAAAGCCTGCGAGGTCTCTCTGTAAAAAAATATGAGCTACCGTTTTTAGACTCTAAGATAAATTATTTAACATTCTTTGATGAATCATTTCAAAATAAAATTCTTGAGATGAGATCACAGCTTAGTTTACTGCACGAAGAGGTGAATCAAGCACATTTTTATTTCGAAAAAACATTTGATTCGTCGATGAGCACAGAGAATCATCGGATTATTCGTGAAAATTTGGAGGATTCATATAAAAATATTGCTAAAAAGGCGCGTACTATAGCAGACAGGATTGGTAAGGTAATGAACAAATAAAAGCATCTAAGAAAAAGGAATGAGGGTCAAACCTTCAAAAATCATTTACTCCTCTTTTTCTATTATAGACCCTTACTTATTTCTTACTTATTTGATCAGGCCAGATTTCAGATTGCAAAAATCAATGAATTGTTTTAAATTTAGAGCAGATGAGTCCTTCAATTTTCAGGGAAAAAGGATATAGATTTTATTTCCTTTCAAATGAGGAGGAGAGAATACATATCCATGTAACATGCGAGGATGGAGAAGCTAAATTCTGGATAGAACCCATAGTATCATTGGCTGTGTCGCATGGGTTGAATCCAAGGAAGCTGAATGAAATTCAAAAAATCGTCGAGGAGCATAAAAATGAAATCATTAAAGCATGGCAAATACATTTCAGTAAGCGTTGAAAATATAACCCCTTTCGGCATATGGTTATATGTAAAAGAAAAGGAATATTTTCTAAGCTATAAAGATTATCCTTATTTTAAAAACCAGACATTGAGTTCCATACAAAACGTTCAATTACTTCATGGCTATCATTTATATTGGCCTGAATTGGATGTTGACTTGGAAATTGACAATCTCGAAAACCCTGAGAAATACCCTCTGAAATTTGAATCAAAGAAGCGTCTATCGAGTCATCAAAGGAATGATTGAGCATTCTTGGTTTTCTTCGCGTGCCAGATGTTGATGAGTTTTTTTATCAGGAAATAAGACAGGATTGAGGTGATAATACCCAGAACCAAACTTCCTACCAGTATTGGCATTATATAATGGTCAAGATAGTTTAGATCCCTTGAAAACTTAATCTCGACAAATCTTCCATTCAGGATAAGGCTCCCTGCTTCTGCACTAATAAAAAGCTGAAAGGGAAATGATAGAGGATTGGATATCTGTGTGCCAAGGAGCACGATTAATGGATTGAGTCGCATAATATAAGCAAGGCCAAAGGCTATAACTGTATGAACGCCTATTATTGGGATGAACGCAATGAAATTACCGAGGGCCACGGCAAAGGCAATCTCAGAAGGAGAAAGACCTTTTGAACTAAACCTGATAATATAATCTCTAAGTACCGAAAAGTATTTCATATCAAAAACATTTTAAGCCACTGAGTTCACAGAGATAATTTTCTAACGTTTAGATTTTTTAGTTCTCTCTTTTTAAATTTATTTCTCTGTGTCCTCTGTGGCAATTTGTCTTATTTAATCTTAAAATTCCTCCATGCCTGTCTGAAGCCCCAGTTCATAGGGCCAAAGACTATGATACTCCTTCTTATGGAAGGGAGTCTCTTGAGCATTGAACCAACAGAGTAAAATTTACGGTTTGCCTCAAGGAATTTCTCCTCCAACTCCTCAGGTTCCATGTTCTTTGGCCTGAAGACCGCATGTGCCATATCATAAAGCCTCCAGTCTGTTGTAAGGAGCCTCCCTTCTTCTTTCATTCTTTCAAAAACCTTAGTGCCTGGAAACGGCGTAAGAATGGTAAAGAGCACACTATCAAGCCTTGTTTTTTCGACAAATTCAAGAACCTCGTTAAAGGTTTCCTTTGTATCCCAGTCATACCCGAATATAAAGGAACCCTGAATACCCATACCATGGTCATGAATCCTCTTTATCATCTCAGCATACTTATCAGCTTTATTAAACTTCTTGTTTAGTTTGTTCAAAGCCTCCTGTGAAAGACTTTCAAAACCAATGAACATTCCAAAACAACCGCTCTCCT
>VGWY01000156.1 GCA_016873575.1 Nitrospira sp.
GTCTATCAAGGAATTCATACATCCTATTCCCTCTGAGGGTTACCTTACAGCCTATGGGCATTCCTTTCCTGAGTTTAAAGCTTGCGATTGACTTCTTCGCCTTTGTGACAACTGCCTTCTGGCCTGTTATGGATGACAGCTCCTTCTGTGCTGCATCCAAAAGTTTAATGTTCTGTATTGCCTCTCCAATCCCGACATTGAGCACAACCTTTTGTACTTTCGGCACCTCCATTATATTCTTATATGCACATTCCTTCATCATGGCAGGGATAATTTCTTTCAGATATTTCTCTTTGAGTCTGGGTATCATGATTAGTCAATTACCTCCATGCATTTCTTACACTGTCTTGCCTTTTTACCATCCGATAGAATGGTACTGCCAATTTTTGTCGGCTTGTTGCACTTTGGACACATAAGCATAACATTCGATAAATGAATCGGTGCCTCTTTCTCGATTATGCCGCCCTGCGCATACTTCCTGGTCGGTTTCATATGTTTCTTCACCATGTTCAGTCTTTCAACTAAAAGACTCTCCTTATCAGGATGAACAGAAATCACCCTTCCTTTCTTACCCTTTTCACGGCCAGTAGTTACTAATACACTATCATTTTTCTTTATCATTAAGCCCATAATGTAAAATAAATTCCTTCATTTTTCATTTTGAAATTTGAAATTTTATTTAAAGCACCTCAGGAGCTAAAGAGATTATTTTTGTAAATTCCTTCCACCTGAGCTCCCTTGCAACAGGACCAAATATTCTTGTGCCAATAGGTTCACCCTGTGCATTGATCAGAACGACTGCATTCTGGTCAAAGCGTATATACGACCCATCAGGCCTTCTCTGCTCTTTCTTTGTCCGAACGACCACACCCTTTGCAACTGTTCCTTTTTTGATGTTGCTGTCAGGTAAAGCCTCTTTTACACTAACGACAACGATATCACCGAGTCTCGCATATCTCCTGTGGAAACCTCCGAGCACCTTTATACATTGAACCCGTTTGGCACCCGAATTGTCAGCCACATCAAGCATGCTCCTGAGTTGAACCATTTTTAGTAACCTCTTGCTGCCTTCTCTACAATATCCACTACCATCCACCTCTTGTCTTTACTGAGAGGCCGGGTCTCTATGATATTGACAATATCTCCAACCTGGCACTTTTTCTCATCATGCACCTTAAACCTTGTTACCCTTTTTACTATCTTCTTATAGTGAGGGTGCTGAACAAGCCTCGTCACTGCAACAACTACTGTTTTATCCATCTTGTCGCTGACAACTTTACCCGTGTAGAGTTTCTTTGTCATTTTTACCTTCCTGCTTTTACCTTTTCACTTTTTATGGTCAATACCCGCGCAATATCTTTTTTTACCGTATTGATTCTCATCGGGTTCTGTATCTCACCTGTCGCTTGCTGAAACCTCAGGTTAAAAAGCTCTTTTCTGAGGTCCTGTTCTTTTTGTGTTAATTCGTCAACCGTTAATGCCATGAATTCTGATAGTTTCTTCACAGGATCTCCTCATTCCTCTTCATAAACTTTGTTGCTATGGACAATTTATGAGAGGCAAGACGCATAGACTCTCGTGCAACTTCTTCACTCACTCCAGACATTTCGTATAAAATTTTCCCTGGCTTTACAACCGCAACCCAGTATTCAGGGGCACCTTTTCCTTTGCCCATTCTTGTTTCCGCAGGTTTTTTGGTTATCGGTTTATCTGGAAATACCCTGATCCATACCTTACATCCTCTTTTGGCATGTCGAGTAATTGCAATCCTTGCAGCCTCTATTTGTCTGCTGGAAACCCAGCCTGGTTCGAGTGCCTTAATGCCGAATTCCCCAAAAGTGAGCGTTGAACCTCTATAGGCCTTCCCGTTCATTCTTCCTTTCTGCATCTTCCTGAATTTAACCTTCTTGGGCATCAACATACTATCACCTTTATTCTCTTAAACTCTGCTTTCTGGCAGTATATCTCCATGGTAAATCCATACCTTAACTCCGATAGCACCATATGTTGTCCTTGCCTCAGTGAAGCCATAATCTATATCAGCTCTGAATGTATGGAGAGGAACTCTCCCCTCCCTGTACCATTCTGATCTTGCTATCTCAGCTCCAGCGAGCCTACCCGAGCATGCAATCTTTACACCAAGGGCACCAAATCTCTGGGCTGAAGCAACAGCCTTTTTCATAGCCCGTCTGAATGCAACCCTTTTTTCAAGCTGGAGTGCAATATTCTCTGCAACAAGCTGGGCATCGACTTCTGGTTTCCGTATCTCTTTGATATCTATAGCGACCTCCCTGCCTGTCATCAGTTTTAGGTCTTTCCTGAGTTTTTCAACTTCGCTTCCCTTTTTCCCAATAACAATCCCGGGTCTTGCAGTATAAATGATTAATCGTAAATTCTGGCCTGCCCTTTCGATCTCTATCTTTGGCACCCCTGCGTCAAAGAGTTTCTTCTTAAGCATTTTTCTTATGGTTATATCCTCCAGAAGCTGTCCAGCATAACCCTTATTTAGATACCATCTTGAATCCCAGGTCTTAATTATTCCCAGCCTGTTTCCAATTGGATGAGTCTTGTGCCCCAAAACCTACCTCCCTAATCTTCTTCTGATAAGACCAATGTTATATGAGAAGTTCTTTTCCTGATAACGTTTGCTCTTCCCATTGCCCTCGGTTCAACCCGTTTCATTACAGGTCCTTGATCTACAAATGCTGCTTTAATCTTCATTTCTTCTGGATTTACAACCTTTTTCTGTTCTGCATTTGATAGTGCAGACTTCAGAAGTTTTTCAATAAATCGCGCCCCTCTGTATGGCATAAAGCGAAGGAAGACCAGGGAATCCCCTGCGCTTTTCCCCCGTATCAGGTCCATGACCTTTCGAGCCTTTCTTGGTGTAATCCTTGCATATCGTAATATCGCTTTTGACTCCATTCAGAACTCCCTTTATCCCTTTGCAGATACAGCTTTTTCAGACCTCGAATGCCCCTTAAATGTCCTCGTGGGGGAAAACTCACCCAGCTTATGCCCTACCATATTCTCTGTGACATACACAGGAATAAATCTCTTACCATTATGGACAGCAAAGGTATATCCGATAAATTCGGGTACTATTGTAGACCGTCTTGACCATGTCTTGATAAGTTTTTTTTCTCCGCTCTCCATCATGGACCTTACTTTTTTCATAAGCTTCTCTTCTACAAAGGGGCCTTTTTTTAACGACCTCGGCAACTTACTTCCTCCTCTTTACAATAAATTTATCTGTCCTTTTATTCTGTCTCGTCTTAACACCTTCAGGCCTTCCCCACGGTGAGCATGCTGGCCTACCACCAGACGCTTTTCCTTCACCGCCTCCCAGGGGATGATCTACCGGGTTCATTGCAACACCTCTCACATGGGGTCTTTTCCCAAGCCATCGTATTCTGCCCGCTTTCCCGTAAGAGATATTTTCGTGGTCTGGATTACTAACCTGTCCGATGGTTGCCATGCACCCTGATAGGATGAGACGTACCTCGCCAGAAGATAACTTAACCTGTACATACTTATCTTCTTTGGCGATAAGTTGTGCAGAGGAGCCTGCACTCCTGACAAGTTTTGCACCTTCTCCCGGCCTGAGCTCAATATTATGTATAAAGGTTCCTAACGGCATATCGCTCAAAGGGAGTGCATTCCCTATCTTTATCTCAGCACCTTTCCCTGAGATAATCTCATCTCCTACCTGAAGCCCTACAGGAGCGACCATATATCTCCTCTCTCCATCCCTGTATGTAAGCAGTGCAATCCTTGCAGGCCTGTTCGGATCGTATTCAATGGTCTCTACTTTTGCAGGGATTCCTGTTTTATCCCTTTTAAAATCTATGATCCTGTATGCCTTTCTGTTGCCCCCGCCTCTATGCCATACGGTAACGTGTCCAACATTATTCCTACCGCCTTTACTTCTCAGATTTACTAACAGAGGCTTATATGGTATATCTGTTGTAAGTTCAGTAAAATCGTTAGCAGTCTGAGATCTCCTGCTCGGCGATGTTGGTTTATATTTCTTTATTCCCACTATACACCCTCAATAAAATCAAGTTTTTCACCCTTTTTAAGGGTAATCACTGCCTTCTTTTTGTCAGGTCTTTTTCCAAGAAACCTTCCATATTTTTTCCATTTGCCCTGGACATTGATTGTTGTAACCTTGTCAACCTTTACCTTGAAAATCTCTTCGATAGCCTTCTTAATCTCAAGCTTATTCGCATCACTCGATACCTCAACGAGGATCTTATTCTGCGATTCCTTCAAAAAACCGCCTTTCTCGGTAAAGAGTGGCTTTTTAATTATGGTATAGAGATTTCTCATATTCTCTGCATAGACTCCATTTGATGAACCGTCTCTTTTGTCATCAGAAGCGTATTATAAGCTAAAATATCATAAGGGTGAAGATCTACAGACCTCCTTACATCTACGCCTGGTATATTCCTAACAGAAAGAAAAACTGAGTCATTCTTCTCAGGCAGTACGATCAGCACGCTCTTACCAGCAAGTCCCAGGGTTTTCAACGTATTCACCATCTCTTTTGTTCCTGGTTTTTCAAGGGTAAGATTATCGATTATCACAACTTCGTTATGGGAGAACTTCATGGAAAGGGCTGACTTCAAAGCAAGCCTTTTCAACTTTTTCGGAAGGCTATATGAATAATCCCTTGGTTGAGGACCGAAGGTCGTTCCGCCACTTCTCCAGAGAGGAGAGCGTATACTACCAGCCCGCGCCCTCCCTGTATGTTTCTGCTTGAATGGTTTCCTCCCGCCTCCGCTTACAAGACCTCTCGTCTTCGTTGCATGCGTGCCCTGTCTCTGATTTGCGAGATAATTCGTTATTGCTTCATGCACAATATCAGGCCTGTCTTCGGCAGCAAAGAATTCATCACCCAGGGTTATTGTTCCCACTGCATTATTGTTCCTGTCGCGTATCTCGATTTCTGGCATGTCAGATTTCCCTTCTGATCTCCAGATAGGTGCCCTTAGCCCCTGGAACCGCCCCTCTTATGAGGAGTAAGTTCTGGTCTGGCCTCACATCAACAATCTCAAGGTTCCTGACGGTTATTTTCACTGAGCCCATATGGCCGGGCATGCCCTTATTTTTCCATACCCTTGATGGAAATGAACTTGCACCAATAGAACCTGGGGCACGGTTAAACATAGAGCCATGAGAACCAGGTCCTCCAGAATAGTTATGCCGCTTCATTACACCCTGAAATCCTTTCCCCTTAGAGATGCCTGCAACCTTCACTTTATCTCCCTTGAGAAATCTTTCCACGGTCACAAACTCACCAACCTTGAGACCACCCATGGGAAATTCCCTTAACACTACGTAAGCCCTGGTACCTGCTTTCTTGAAAACACCTGCTAAGGGTTTTTTTACCTTTTTTTCTTCTCTCTCTAAAAAGCCGACTTTCACGGCTTCATATCCGTCATTATCGAGTGTTTTGACTTGTATGACACAACAAGGACCTGCTTCGATAACAGTAGCAGGGCATGTTTTCCCGTCTTCAGTAAATATCTGTGTCATGCCAAGTTTTTTCCCGAGAATAGCTATCATAGCTTTATCTCCACATCAACTCCTGCTGCAAGCTCCAATTTCATAAGGGCATCAACAGTCTGTGGAGTTGGGTCGTATATATCTATCAATCTTTTATGTGTCCTTATCTCAAATTGTTCCCTTGATTTTTTATCCACATGTGGAGACCGCAGAACAGTTATCTTGCTTATGCGAGTTGGCAAGGGAACAGGACCGGCTATCCGTGCCCCTGTTCTCTGTGCGGTATCCACTATCTCCTTCACAGATCTATCCAGAACCCTGTGATCATAACCCTTTAATTTTATCCTTATCTTCTGATTCACCTTATCCTCAAAAAATTACTGTTTTTTTTACTTCTCAATTCTTACTTCTCATCTTCAATTTTACTCCAGTATCTCGGTAACGACACCAGCGCCGACAGTTCTTCCGCCTTCCCTGATTGCAAACCGTAACTCCTTCTCCATTGCTATCGGTGATATCAGCTCTACCGTCAGAGTTACGTTGTCTC
>VGWY01000157.1 GCA_016873575.1 Nitrospira sp.
CCTGCCAGGCTCTGCAGGAGCAGTTACATCCACAGGGGTCTCTCGTGTCTTGCCTTCAGACTTTCTATGAGAGACCAGTTTTTCTTTATATCTTTTTATTTGTCTTTTGAGTTTTTCAACTACCTCATCAATCGAAGAATAAATTTCTCCTGTAATACCTTCTGCCTGGATGAGAAAACCATTTACCTTGAGCAGGACTTCTACCTTATGTCTGTATTTTTCTACACTGAGTGAAACGACAGCCTCAGATATGTTCGACAGGTAACGGTCAAATTTTGTAAGCTTCTCCTCAACATATTTTTTTAATACCGGAGTAACATCAAGATTTCTTCCTGTAACAATGATATTCATATGTTCTCCTTTCCATTAATTGTTTTTTTCCGTTGAAGCTGTGATGGTATCCCGAGTTCCTCTCTATATTTTGCAACAGTCCTGCGGGCAATGAGAATACCATTGCTTTTTAACATCTCAACGATATGCCTGTCGCTGAGGGGCCTTCTGGAATCTTCTTCTGTCACGATCTTTTTTATAAGATTCTTTACAGGTGTGGATGAGACATTCCCTTTATCACTACGGAGTGCACTGCTAAAGAAAAATCTGAAGCTGAATATTCCATGTGAACAAGCCAGATATTTATTTGATGTAACCCTGCTTATGGTACTCTCGTGCATGTTGAGTCTCGATGCGACATCCCTGAGTGTTAACGGCTTCAGTTGTTCTGTACCTTTGTTAAAAAAATCCTCCTGCAGATTCACGATGCTTTCTGTGACCACATGAATCGTTTTATCCCTCTGGTCAAGACTTTTGAGAAGCTCGATCGCGGATCGGAACTTCTCTACCATGAATTGCCGGTCCTCTTTTTGGAAAGTATTTTTATTCTGAAAGAGTTCCTTATAAAATCTACTGATCCTTAACCGTGGGAGTCCCTCATCATTGAGGACAATATGGTATCCTCCTGCTGTTTTGATCACATATACATCAGGGGCAATGTAATTCGTGGTTTCGTTCGAGAAGTTTCTGCCTGGTTTGGGATCAAGCCTCTCGATAATCTTTACGGCTGACAGAACGTCATGGAGAGGCGTGTTATATTGGTGTGCAATAAAGGTATATTTTTTCTTTTCAAGGTCATCCAGGTTGTTCACAATGATTTTTTCTACCAAGGTACCATGGAGGTTTAATGGCCTGATCTGAAGGAGCAGACACTCTGTAACATCTCTTGCGCCTACTCCCGGGGGATCAAAGCTCTGTATTAACCCGAGTGCCTTTTCAATGGATTTGCTATCAGTTGATACTTCCTTTATAAGCTCCTCAATGGATGCCCTCAAATAACCGTTTTCGTCTATGTTGCCTATGATGACCTCTCCTACCTTTCTGATCGCTTCTTCTTCATTGGAGAGCCGTAATTGCCATAAAAGATGGTCATAGAGATCTGGTCTCCTTCTGAGTAACTGATCAGATGAAGGTGGAGTTACTGTCCCCGGGTTGAAATAACCGAGGTCTCTTCCATCACTTCCCCTTTCTTCAAAGTAGTCGTCTACCGTGAAGTTTGTTAACATTTCCAGCGGGGCATTTTCATCCTCTTGTGTTTCTTCAATCTCAGGAAATTCTCCTTCCTCTGGTGTTGTCTCCTCTGAAGACATTTCTTCGGTAGATTCCTCAAGGAATGGATTTTCCATAAGCTCCTGACTCAGTGCCTGAGAGAGTTCAAGCTGGGGAAGCTGCAGCAGTTTTATTGCCTGTTGAAGCTGTGGGGTAAGTATAAGTTTCTGTGCTAATTTGAGCTCAAGTCTGGTTTCAAGCGCCATTACAGTACAAACTCCTCACCAAGGAAAGCCTCCCTTACTCTCGGATCTGCTACAATCTTGTCAGGGCTGCCCTCCTGAAGTATATTGCCAGTGCTTATAATATAGGCCCTGTCTGTTATGGAGAGGGTTTCCCTTACGTTGTGGTCTGTTAACAGGATACCAAGCCCTTTCTCTTTAAGGTACGTCAGCATTTTTTTGAGTTCAATAATTGTGATCGGGTCTATCCCTGCAAAAGGTTCGTCGAAAAGTATGAATACGGGTTTTATCGCAAGAGCCCTTGCGATCTCGGTCTTCCTCCTTTCGCCTCCTGAAAGTTTATAGCCATCTCTCTTTGAAAATTCTGTAAGGTTAAACTCCTTTAACAACTGGGCTCCATGGATATCGATCTCGTCCTTGCTGGTTCCTTTTATTTCAAGCACTGCCCTGAGATTATCTTCAACAGTTAGTTTTCTGAATATCGATGGTTCCTGCGGAAGGTAACTAATCCCCATGTTTGCCCTCTGGTACATTGGAAGCCTTGTTATATCATGATTATCAAGCAGGATATTTCCCTTATCAGGCTTGAGAAGACCAGCAAACATGTAAAAAGTGGTTGTTTTTCCTGCACCATTCGGACCTAAAAGACCTACAATTTCACCTGTAGTAAGGTACAGGCTGAGATCCCTGACAACGTGTTTTTTCCCGTATGTTTTTGAAAGACCTTTTGCTTCAAGAATATGCATTTATGGCCCCTTCTTTTTTATCAGGAAGACTTTGCTGTCTTCAACAATAAATCGGTCTTCATTGAAAAGGTATATGATCTTTGTCCCTGTAAGGACATTTTCTCCCTCTACAGCTCGTGGTTCGCCATGAAAGATAATCTTATTTTCATCAGAAAAGAATACCGCCTCATGAGATGTTATAGCCCTGGTGCCTTTTGTGAATTTTACATTGCCTGTTGCCTCAATCTGTGTGACATTCCCGGTATCTTTATGATAGTGTACAAGCATCTTATCGGCATACATGGTCATATCTGTTGTCCTTGCAACAACAGAATGCTCAAAAAGGGCTGTGTTTGTTTTATTGTCTGCTGTCAGCATCTCTGAGGTTATGATTATCGGGCCTTTTATCTGGAGGGCTTTTTCTGCAGAAAATACATTGATTGGTAATAAGACAATAAGCCCCCCAATTATAAGAAGGGCTGACTTGAGCGACTTTCGAGATTTTTCGGTAATAGTTCTTAGTAGCCTACCTATAAAAAGTTGCTTTAACATCTTTTAATATCCTTACCTCATTTTCGGATGTCTTCATGCCCTTCCCAATGATATTGAATCTTTTCCCCTCAATCTTAATCTGCCCCTCGGTTTTCATTTCTCCTGAGGATGCTTCATAATCAATCGAGTCGGCTGTTATTAGGTAATTTTTTGCCTCGGCCCGAATTGTGCCTTCTGTAGTAAAGTTTTGGTTGAGAAGATTATATGTGCCCTTATCAGAATGAATGAAAAGACCGTTTTTCTGTACCGTCATCTGAACATCGCTGAGTTCAGCTTTATCCCCGCCTTCAATGAAATCCGCTTTTCGAGCAGCCAGTGTCCAGATCGTGTTTCCGTTCACCCTTTGTATGATTTTTAATCCTTCAATGAAAGAATGCTCTTTCATCTGCATGTCTTTGCTGATTTCCCTCTCATTTTTTGATATGATGAAAAACAAACACAAAAAGAAGAGGCATAACAGAACGATGAAACCTTGTTTCATAGAAGATTTTATCATACAGACAGCACCATGTAAAGCAAATAATATGCCAGATCCTATTTTAGGCGGTTATACAAGGCATTCCGCATTATTTCGACCGGTGGTTTTTCTCCTGTCCAGAGTTCAAAGGCGAATACACCCTGCCAAAGGAGCATACCCCGTCCATCAAGTGTGGTACAGCCCTTTTTTGATGCCTCTTCGAGAAGGCGTGTTCTCTTATAGATGAGATCACAAACAACCTGATCTGGCCTGAGGGGAGTTGTATCAAAGGGAAGGGGGTCTCCCTCTTTTAATCCTAACGGTGTTGTGTTGATTATGATATGAAATTTCTCGATACTAAAAAGATTATCTGTGGATACATTTTTATGAAACCTGTTTAAATCAACTGCAAGTCTTTCAGCCCTTTCTTTGTCCCTGTTATAAATACATAATCTTCTTGCCTTCCGGCACAGATAATAGCTTATTGCTTTTGATGCCCCACCTGCACCGATGATGAAAACATCCTTTCCTTCTACAAAGATATTACTCTCAGAAAGAGACTGCATAAAACCCCTGCCGTCAGTGTTATAACCAATAAGTTTGCCATCTGCATTCACTATCGTGTTTACGGCCCCGATAAAAGAAGCCTCATCATCAATCTTGTCAAGGAGCGGGATAACATTCTCCTTATGCGGGATGGTAACATTTGCCCCGCAGAAATTGAGAGCCTGTATTGCCCGGACAGCATCTTTGAGAAGATCAGGATGCACTGAAAAAGCAATATAACAGTAATCAAGGTTGAGTGCTTCAAATGCAGCATTATGCATTACAGGGGAAAGGGTGTGTTCAACAGGATAGCCAAAGATTCCTGTTATTTTCGTTGTACCCGTGATGTTCATTGTGCTTCTCCGGTCATGCCATTTACCAGCCCATGGGGAGTTGATTCGATCTTTCTTACTGGCATGCCAAGTGTCTTTTCCATATCTTGTAACGCGATATCATCAAGAAAAGTGTCATCTCCGTTCTTCAAAACTATATCGGGAACCAGTATGATTTCATGGGAATCTGTCCGCTCTGAGAGTGCTCGAATGACATCCCTTCCTGTGAGCAATCCTGTAACAGTAATCGATGTGCCAAAGAATTTATTTTCAACAGGGACGACTTCAATATGAAGACCTTCTCTCTCAGAGAGTTTTTCTGCAAACCTTTTGAGGAATGGGTAGAACGAAATTCCTGTGAATGTAAGTGCCTTTTTTTTCTGGAAAGGCAGCCTTGATGTCTTGAGCTTTTTTGCGCTGCTCAGAAAGAGTGGCACCATCCCTACCCCATTTTCTATCTGGGGCATATCTCCATAGTCCTTGAGGGGAGGGAAGATCTGTTCTGCCTTTATGTAGAGTTCGTCTGCTCCATAGACAATAGGATCACCGTGTTTCTTCTTGAACCTCTTTTGAAATGACTTAATAGTCCTTGTTGTATTTCTGGCGTCTTCTTTCTCAACAGGCCGAATGGTCTGTTTCCTGTGCATAGTCAGTCCTACAGGGACAACAGCAATGGATACAACGTATGGATAAAATCTGTAAAGGTCGTTGATTGTCTTAGAAAGCTCTTGCCCGTCATTGTACCCTGGGCAGAGAACAATCTGGGCATGAAGCCGTATTTTGTTGTCAGTAAAAAATTTAATTTCCTTGAGGATATCAGGAGCCTTTGCATTTCCAAGAAGTCTATTCCGGATTGTTTTGTTTGTTGAATGCACAGAGATATACAAAGGACTTAACCTCTGTTCAATAATGCGTCTCTTGTCTTCCTTGCTCAGATTAGAGAGTGTAATATAATTTCCATAGAGGAAGGACATCCTGTAGTCCTCGTCTTTTACATAGAGTGTTTTTCGCAGCCCCTTGGGGAGCTGTTTGACAAAACAGAATATACAGTTGTTTTTACATTGCGTGACCTTGAAGGGCTTAAAATCAATGCCGACTTCCTTGCCTGGTTTCCTGGTTATTTGAACATTGATCTTTTCCCCTGTCCTTTCAGCCTCTATCGTAAGCTCGTCATCTGCACTGCAAAACATAAAATCAATAGGGTCACGAAGTTTCTGTGAATTTACAGAAAAGAGTATATCACCAGGGAGAAGCCCTGTTTTCTCTGCTAAACTGTTTCTATGAATACCGTCTATCTCGATGCCATATTTAACTTGCATGCGTTAGTTTTAATCCTCTGTAAATATAGTGGAGTCCGGATAGAATAGTGAATGACGCAGTTATCCATTGAAGAATCTGGTGGATATCTGGCAGGAAGAGAAGATTGATATCAATGAGTACGTAAGCGATGAGCATACTCTGTAACCCTATGGCAGTTTTGCCGAGTATTGAAGGTTCTACCCTTGATATGTCTTTGATAAGATAGAGGAGAAACCAGCCTGTAATAACAATGATGTCTCTGCTGATAACAGTGATAGTAAGCCATTTCGGTATCAAGCCATATGTTGATAAAATGATGAATGCTGTAACTAACAGGAATTTATCGGCGAGGGGGTCGAGA
>VGWY01000158.1 GCA_016873575.1 Nitrospira sp.
AGCCTGCAAGACCAAGATACTTCTGGGCGCCTTCCTTAGCCGCTGCGAAGGTCTTATATGATAAATTCACATTATTTACCGAACCTGTGAAGAGGAATTTAACGCCGGCTAATTTACCAAGTTGAACCAATTGTCTATCATCAACAAGTCCTGATTGCTGGAATTTGTGTTCATCAAGTATTTTTTTCATCTCAGAGCGGGTATATACTTTCGCCCCTCCCATATTTACCAGCTCGTCAACTACACCGTCTTCGACACTTTCGGCAAGTTTCGCATTAATGTCCCGTTCTGTTCGCTGCGATTCTGCCTGAAATTTATTCCATTCCTTCTGTCCCCATACAACACCTGCGACACCAGGCCCTACGGCAGCGCCTGCAGCTCCAACCTTTGTCCTTTCGCCGCTACCCTGAACACTTGCCTGAACCATCTTTGCATAATCAAATGTAGTATTATTGGTAAAATTAACCACAGCTACACGGGGAATTGTCGCCTCATATACAGCCTTACATATAGCGGGTATCTTCTCTGATTCACCTGTATCAGGGATAAAGGCAGTCGGGTCATATTTAATGGCTGTTGCACAAGCCATCACTGCAAGTGAAACGCACAGCGTAACCAATAATTTCTTAAACATCCCTTCCCTCCTTAATATATTTTATTCTTCTTTTTAACGGATAACAGAGATGTCATTAAATTTAAGCTTGAATTCAGATTCGGATTTACACTCTACTACAAGCTCTGTAATTGCAGTTGGTTGAGGGTCGACCTTTTCAAAAGTCAGAATCATTTTCATAGAATTATTAGGAGCAAACTTTTCACCGACACGGCCACGTACGCCACTCTTTCTTCCGCCTAATTCAACAATAGTTGAGCGATGTTCCTTTTTAGCATCATCCACAAATTTTGTCTGTTTTTCAAAGATATAAAGGGGTTTCTTTTTCAATGTTTTATTGGTAACTTTGAGTTCGCATATCACTGACTGTCCGGAAACTTTACATGTATTGAACTCAAAGAGAAAACCTTGCACTTCTTTGGCCTGTTCTGAAAGGGAAACGATGTCAGGTTTCAAGGCTGTAACCGGTTCTCTATAAGAAAAAGTAGGCTGGGCTGGTATCTTTGCCTTGGCCGAACTCCTCACCATCATGCCGTATTCGACAGCCCCCTTATCGGTTTCTTTCAGGATTATGCCCGTTGATGTCTTTTCCCGGACATCCTGTATCTCTACCTCACCAATCTCTATGGTTTCAATATCAAGCACCTCTCCTGTCTTGGGATGCCTGATAACCTTACCTTCTTTGTAGGCTATAAACTTCATCCCTTCCTTAATACCACCCACCCTTCCAAGGTCTATAGTTATCGTGTTATCAGACCTTTGTACAATATATCCTTCGATAGGGAACGCCTGTACAATCTTTCCAATAATCTTCGAAACAAGGTCATTCAACCGTACAGAACTTTCAGCCCTGACCTTTTCAGCAGCCATGATTGAACCGGTCTCAACACTGATGAGTCGTGCGTTGATTTCTACCGTTCCCCCGATGCTCAGAACAGTACCCGAAACAATAGTCTTGACCCCCAAGAGCTTCCCCAATTGTGCAGCACTCTTCGGGTCTATCATACCTGTAATTCCTATCTTCTGTTCCTCAACAACCTTTTGAAGGAGCGCCCTCTCTATCACATCAAACCTTCCTGTCTCTACCAGGCCTGTAATCAACCATTCAGCCACAATCTTCCCGATATCTTCTGTTTTGAGCTTTTCACCAATTAACTGGAAGTCAAGCACGGCAATCTTTGTCTTCTTAAAGTCTGCCATTGCCTGAGAAGAAAAGAGGATTGTAAAGGCAAAAGAAATAAATACGGATGCAAGTAAATGAATAGAACCTTTTGTTTTCATAATCTTTTTAACCCCTTAAGATAATAATCATATTGTAGCCGCAAACTTTAGTTTGCGTAATTATATGTTTTCAATATCATGTAAATCGCAGGCTAAAGCCTGCGGCTACCCAAAAAAGACTCTCTCAAGTCCAATTTTATACTGCTAAAAAACCATACTCATATAAAAATACAAAATGTCATGCTGAACTCGTTTCAGCATCTAATAAAAACAATAAATTATGAGACCCTGAAATAAATTCAGGGTGACAAATCAGCAGTCTCAATCTACTTATAAGCTACATCTATTGCATATGTTGAAAATTTAAGAATACGAAAATTTGGTTTCTGGGCAATACTATTCGCCAGATACACGGTGTTTTCAGGATAACTGACTACAAATTCTCCAAGACCTTTTTCTTCGACATTCATGACCCATGCCAAATTCTGGAGTACATCCTTAATCTCGAAATTGGTATTCAGGTCAGTTACATCCTTTATCTTAATATTCACTCTTTTGGAAATCCCCTTGATATACTGACTGATCTTCTCAAGTACAACCGGGCTTAATTTCTCTGCTGCATCTTTTAATCCGTTGGCAGTGGCATCCTCTACATTTGTTGCTAATCCCCTGCCTTCCTCAGTCCCTGCTGTCAGTATTACCATCTTACCCGTAGCATCTCTTGTGACCATTCGATATGTCACTCTGACAGTTACATTATTAAAAGGCATGGCCATACCATATCCTATATCCTGCCCTTTTTTCGTAGAAATGGTATAGTCAATCTTGCCTATGAGAAGTATATTTGACAAAAATTTATACATCATGCTTCTGAGTGTTAAGTAATTACCGCTTTTTATTGTCTTCTCAATATCTGCTGCCTCTACGACATCCGTTGGAGCGACATCGATAACCTTGAGCCCCTGTTCTGTGAGTTTTCCAATGATTGTTTCTGAAAGGATATTTGTCTCATCGTATTCGTCTTTTGTACTTACTGTATATTTTTCCTTTTTCCCGTACGGTGTTTTCTGTGTTTCTCCCCCTTCGCTAACTACCTTCGGTTTTCTTGCAGGAATAAAAACAGCAACAGAATTGTTCAGGGCAAGTGAAGAAACTGCGTCCTTTGCCTTTAAAGGCTCTACACAAACTTCAGCTTTTACCAAGTACGTATCACCCCTGTTTTCCTCTTTCAGAACTTTGTAACTGTTCACTGCTCCCTTTATCTCTTTGCTAACAGCTTCATCCACCAGCGCCATGTTCTGAACCACACTCTGTGCCTTTACTTCCACTCCGATAACCTGTTCAATGGCAGACCATTTAGCCCTTGCTATTGCCTCAGCCTTTGCGGAAGGAATATCATTCTGAATAATAACTGCCTCACCCTCGGTATTGATGCATCGCTGGGCAAGGGAAAGATTTGAACAAAACAGCAAGAAAAGGATTGTTAATATTACTTTTTTACTCATTCCACATACCCCTTTAGGTTTGTTTATTATCATAATATATTCTATGATTTTGTCAAGGGAATATTACCGAAACACATTACCACAAAAGACATGGGAGCCACAGAGGCCACAGAGTATGAATACACATTCAAATGAAAAACTCAAAGTTGAAATATTGTGAAATTTCAATTTCAATTGGCATTTGAATTTTGGATTCTAAATTTGTTTAGAATTGAGCTATAAGGGTTTAAGCTATAAGGATTTCGTATTTAAAATTTCTCCGTGTCCTCTGTGGCTAATGATATTGTGTGGTTTAGTGGTTTAAAGCAGATATTCTGCGAGGTTTATATTGTATTTGTTCGGGTCGAGTGTTTTGACGATTGACCTTAGATATCTGCCTGTCTCGTCTTTTTGAGCGAGGCTTACAACCGGTCCCTTCAACCTGTTCCCATTGCTGTCAATAACAATCACTACTTTTGGCCTGTCACCCATGACCTCATTGCTTTCGAAGACAAGGCCAAGTTCTTTTGTATCAAGCATTACGAGTGTACCGATGGGGAAAACTCCAATCATATTGATAAAAAATTTAAGGAGTACAGGGTCAAGTTGTATACCTGATCTTTCCATCATAATACTAATTGCTTTATCAGGAGGCATTGGAATCCTTGAATAGACCCTTGATGATGTCATCGCATCGTATTGATCGGCAATACATACTATTTTTGAATAGAGGTCAAGATCCATATAGTTACTTACGCGCGGATATCCTGAGAAGTCGTTGTGAATATGATGCTCGAACGAGACAATAACTGACCTGATAGCTGTGCTGTCGAACCCTCTTAATTTCAGGATTGCCCTTACACCCCATACCGGATGTCTCTTCATAATCTTCCATTCATCATCGGTAAGATCGCCTGGCTTATTCAATATCTCATAGGGGGTTCTGATCTTACCTATGTCGTGAAAAAGCGCCGTAATTCCAAGCACAGCAAGTAACTTTTTATTCAACCCTAATCTTTGGCCAAGGGCTATCGAGAGGATACTCACATTCACCATATGATGATAGGTGTATTCATCATAATCCTTAATCGCTGTCATACCAATAAGAAGTTGTTCTTCCTCTAACAAACGATCAACCATTGCCTCGACAATCCTTTTCGACTTTTTGATATTAACCCTTTCTCCTGCCTCGATCTTTGAGAACAACCCCTGGATATACGCGACAGCGGTAAAATATGTCTTTTTGACTATTTTTCTGGTATCAACATCTTCGTCTTCCTTTATCTTTTTCAACCTGTCTATCTTGATACTGGATAACGCATCAATTCCCTCTGACATCGTGTCATAAGGGGTATCCGAGAAGCCAGATTCAATAAATGCCTTCAGGAATGTCTGGAGGTCTACGGGATTCATAAAATCCTTAAAAATAACACTCCCGATCTCTCTTTTCTTGAATTCCCTGACAAGGAAGTTAAAGTTGATAAGATAATCGAGTGAATAACGTATTCTCATACCATTGATATAAAAAAACTCTCCTATGAGTTCCAGTAATATACTCCGTTCCGATTTTATCAGTGGGTTCAGGAGGGCAATGTATTTTTCGATAGCTGTTGTAACAGCGATGTTGCTCGGACTATGGATATTCGCAGTTCTCAGGATAATAGACAGTTGGTTGATGATATCCTTTGCACTGCTAATTAGTTCCCTGTCTTCTTTAACGGCCAAGTTCAAGCCTCTTAATAGCGATTTGTGAAACCTCTCTCAGGAGCTTATTATTGACGTCACTAAATTTATAAAGGAGAGGAAGCACTTCTTTATTTCCCACAAGGCCAAGGCAGAATGCTGCACATGCCATATCTTCATAATTCCTCCCCATTCCAAAAAAGGATTTTTTCTTTAATATTCCCGCGAGATAGTCTAATACATCAGCGTCTTTCCATCTGGAGAGGATTTCATATGCCTCTTTTTTCTCGTTAAAATCCCTTTCCTTAAACTGCTTCTGAGAGACTTTTTCAATGAGTATTTTTTTTGCAGCATCTGTTCCGATGTTACCGATCGCCCGTGCAGATGCGATTCTGATTTCTGCATTTGAATCATCAAGGCATTCACTAAGTGACTGTAATGCTCCCTGTCCATTCATTTCACCGAGTGTCCGTATTACTTCTTTTCTGACGCGTATATCTCTATGACTCATGGTTTTCAGGAGATAATCAACAGCTCTTTTGTCCCCAATCCTTCTCAGGATAAAAACGATATTTCTGACAACATACCACCGTGAATCGTTCAGTTGGGCAGCCAGTTTCTGCATATCCTTTCTGCCGATGGTTATGAGTGTTTCTATGATGCTTTTCCGTGCACGAATAGTTTTCAGATCGCCGAGAATCTTTACCAGAGGTGCTATTGCATCTTTATCGAGAAAATCTGTAAATCGCTTTAAAATGTCTTCATCCACTCCGCTACTACTGTCCAGAATCGCACCGAGCAGATTGATTATCTCTTCTGTTCCAATATATATAAAGAGCATCTTCATATATTTTTTTGCTTCATCTGTTGTGAAAGAATCATCAAGTATGCCCTTCGCTTTGCCCAAAGCATTGATTACCGTATGAATATCACCATGAGTCAAAGAAAACCTGACAATATCTTTCAGAAACATTATGGAATCTTCCAGGTCATCTTCCCCCTCGGCATGGGAAAAG
>VGWY01000159.1 GCA_016873575.1 Nitrospira sp.
CCTGAGATAGCACTTTCGGTATTTGTTGAACATGGTGGACACGGAGGAGGTGCAGCAGCCCCGATTGCAAAGATAGCGATTGAGGAATATTTAATAAATTCAAAGCTCAACCCTGAATCAAGTTCAGGGCAAGATTCAAAATTGGGAATTCAGAATGTTACGCATAGACCGCAGGACGATTGAAAGTTTTGATTGGGTAACGCTTCTCATAGTGATTGTTATCGCCGTTATCGGGATCGTTACGATATTCAGTGCGACAAGACCGCTTACAGAAGGTGAACATTCACCTTTTTATATAAAACAGGCCACATGGCTCATCCTCGGAGTTATTGCATTATTGTTTATTGTTAGTTTTGACTACGTCTGGTTGAGTCGATTTTGTCTCCCTCTTTATATTCTGGGGATCCTTACTTTGATAGCGGTATACATTGCAGGAAAGATCGGGATGGGAGCCCAGAGGTGGTTAAGCCTCGGCCCTCTCTCTTTCCAACCATCAGAATTCTTTAAGCTCATATACATTATCATGCTTTCACAACAGCTCAGTATAATCAATGGCCCTCTCAGGACAACCTCTCTGTTCCGGGTGTTTTTCTTGATTGTTCTTCCCCCGTTCGTTCTTCTCATTAAACAGCCCAACTTAGGAACAGCTTTAATCATCATGATAATCTTTGCCTCTTTAATACTTGCAAAGGGACTTTATAAAAAGGTTGCGATACTCTTTGTGATCATCAGTTTAATATCCTTACCCTTCCTGGGCAATATATTCTGGGAAGGACTCAGAGATTACCAGAAGAACAGGATTGTTGCATTCATAGAACCAAAGGCTGATCCGAGCGGAATAGGCTATCATATAAACCAATCCAGGATTACAGCAGGCTCTGGCGGATTGATCGGAAAAGGATATATGAATGGCACACAGGGGCCTTTCAGGTTTCTCCCTGAAAAACACACCGACTTTATATTCGCAGTGTTTGCTGAAGAATGGGGATTTCTCGGAAGCTTCATACTGTTATTTCTCTATCTCTTCTTAATACTCAGGGGTCTCGATACAGCAAGGAAGGCAAGGGATGACTTCGGTAGACTGCTCGCGCTTGGGATTACCCTTATGTTTTCTATCTATCTCTTTGTGAATATCGGTATGACGCTGGGGATAGCACCAGTCGTGGGGATACCGCTTCCTTTCATGAGTTATGGGGGAACCGCACTCCTTTCAAACCTCTTATCCATAGGGGTATTAATCAGCATAAGGAGCCGTCGCTTTTACCTCTTTTAGTGAAAATCTTTTTCTGATATAATTTATATTTGTTTATAGCTCCTTAAAACTATTCACTGTACACTCATAACTATCGTTCTATGGCGGTGTAGCTCAGTCGGTTAGAGCATGCGGCTCATATCCGCAGTGTCCGGGGTTCAAATCCCTGCACCGCCACCAAGCCCCCCCAAAAAACTTTTAACTCTCTCCTGTTCCAATATCCTCAGCCATAGAAAGTCCTTTTCCCTGTCGAAGCTTTTCGAGAACATGGCGGTAATGGTCAAAAGGGTCGTCGCCGTCTTTCTTCAGAAGACTTTGCCAGTCATATCTGGCAGGGATTTGACTCGGTTGATTATAAGGCGGCCTTGAGCGCTCATCAGCCATCTTAAGGAAGAGCAGATACGTAAGCTGCTCCACATAATCCCCATAACTCATCCCATCGTCCCGCAGGACGTTACAGTAGTTCCAGAGTTTTTGGACAATCGTTGCTGATCCGTTAGGCATTTCTCAATTTACTTCCTTTTATATTTTGTGGGTTTTCGGTATCCAGTTCCCATTGCATTGGATTGTTCACAATGTATTCCCTGATCGTTTGTAATTCTTTTTCATCCCTGATGATATGTTCGTAATAATTCCGCTGCCAGACAGGCATGCCAGGGGTGTTTCGGATTTGATTGATTTGTTTTGCGTTCTGATATTTGAAATATGCCACAATCTGCCCCAATGTGATTTTCCGTAGGGGCGGGGTTTCCCCGCCTTCAGAGGTTTCCCCGCCCTGAATTGGTGCGGTTTTTGTTTTTGAATTGGGCGCAACAATCTCTGAAAAGGGCGAGGAAACCTCGCCCCTACAATTGTTAACGAAAACGATACCATGTACATGATTTGGCATAACAATAAATTCGTCTGTTTCAATGTACAGGAAATGGCTCGGAATTGTATCCCAACATTTCATTATGATTTCACTGTATTCATTCAATATCATTTCACCATTTGCGATCTTACCGAACAAACATTCCCTCTGCTAGGAACATACCGTCACAAAATATGCACCTGGCTGCGAATAATCATATCCTTTCAAACGAATTGACCTGCGGCGATGTATTTCAGGATTGTAGGTCACAGGTATATTTCCACCGACCGTTCCCGTAGGGGCAAGGTGTCCTCGCCCTCTCGTGTATCATGGTTTTGGTATAATAATATATAATAATATATGACAACAAAATCTTTAAAAGAAATTAATCCCTATCTCAAAGACCCCGAGCTTTGCGACGCCTTGATCAAACTGCCAGCTGCATCGTCAACCGCTGTAGAGGGCGTTCTTACCAAACATCCCAAACTCTCCAAAAAAATGGAAAAGAAGATGCGAGAGATTGCGGCTGCCCAGCAATCCCAGGATAAAAGCCGTTAAATATATCTGACCCCTATTATGTCCACCATATGGTTTCCAAGTCAGAGATACACCTCATCGTGACTGCCGATATCGAGCAGGGTAATCTCCTTGTCAGTCAGCATGAGTGTTAATGTAATGCGATAGTTGTCGGTGAGGCTTACGGCATGGCATCCTTTGAGTTTGCCGCCTAACGGATGGAGTTCGAGGTGAGGCTGTAAAGGATCACGGCAGAGATCATCAACGATCTTCGCAAAACGGGATTTAAGGTGAGGGTGTTTCTTGAAGAATTTGTGGGCTTGGCGGAGGAACTGTTTCGGAGTGATGATGGAGTACACTACTCTTTTTCCTGATCGATTGCCTTCATCAAAGCTTTTGCACTCTTAAATCTACGCACACGGCCTGCCTTTATGTCCTCAAGAGACGCCCGCACACGTGCTATTAACGCCTCGCCTTCTGCTGCCAGCAGCTCCTGATACCGTTTCTCGGTCAGCACCACATAATGAGGCTGGTTGTTTTTAATCACATGGACGGCCCCATCTTTCAGGATTTCATCTACAATGGAAATCCCCCTCCTTTTTATTTCCTGCGCTGGAACTGTATTCATGATGGCACTCCTTTCAGTACTTAATTAAGCACCTCCATTATAGCAATAAAGTACTCATTTATCAACTAAGTACCGAAATGTTGTAATTACTACAAAAATACGTTATCTTTGAGAAGAATTATTGGAGGATTTCGATTTTTTCAAAAATGAGAGTGTGCCCCGTACATTACTCCCCTCACCCAACGTTCACTACAGATAACATCGAAAAGATGTTTGAAAAAGAATTTTCCATCGCTGCCAATATCCAGCTTCTCTGGAAGAAAGGGGATGAGTCCTTCAAAACCATTTTTGATGCTATCAGGAATGCAAAAAAATGTATCTGCCTTCAATTTTACATATTCAGAAATGATGAGACAGGTAGCGCATTGGCTGAACTCTTACAACAGAAGAGACGGGAAGGCGTTTGTGTCTATATTCTGTATGATCACTTTGGCTCCTTTGGAACCCCATGGAGTTTCTGGAAGGAAATGAAAAAAGCAGGCATTCACGTAAGGGCATCCCACCCCTTTCGTTGGTTAAAACCCTTCCATTATGTTCACAGGGATCACCGGAAGCTTATTGTGATAGATTCACACAGGGCATTTACAGGTGGTTTAAATATTGCGAATGAATACAGTGGTTTTCATCTCAGACGAAAAGGAAAGGCATGGCGAGATACAGGCATATTCATTGAGGGCCCTATAGTAAATATTCTCTTTGAGTATTTCAAAAAAAGCTGGTATACATGGGGTGGTGAAAAGATTGAATTTCAAGAGCCAGATAATGAGGAAGAAATACAAAAGGGTATCCCTGCAATCCCCATCTTTGTAGATTCAGGTAAGGGCAGAAGAAGAATGAGAAGGCTTCTGTACTATAGTATTAACCATGCAAAGAACAGTATCTTTCTAACAACGGCATACTTTATCCCAAGCAGAAGGCTGGTTGAAGCCCTTGAAGAAGCAGTACGGTGTGGGGTGAGAGTAAGATTAATTGTTCCCGGTCAAAGTGATGTACCTGCTGCATCCTATGCAGGAAAGGCATTCTTTTCGAGACTCTTGAAGGCTGGTGTGGAGATATACACCTATGTGGGAGATATATTACATGCTAAGACATATATATTTGATGAATGCTGGAGCATCATCGGCTCTACAAACCTTGATTTTCAGTCACTGCGATATAATGATGAAGGAAATATTGGAATCCTTGAAACAGGTTTTGCGAAACAGATGATGGAGATATTTGAGGCAGATGTTCAGCATTCACTCAAAATAGAAAAAGAGCAGTGGGCTCAACGCCCTCTTTCAGACAAGATTAAAGAACATTTCTTTTCCTTCTTCAGAAGGAGACTCTGACATAAGCATCAGGGTTACTCAGAATTTCTTTCGCACCATTCCCTTGCATTCTGGAACATCCTTAGCCATGGAGATACCTCAAGGTTTTTCCTCCAATCCTCTGGCATATAACCCCACTGCCATTTAAGAAATGCCCGCTCAGGATGGGGCATCATCGCAAGGTGTCTGCCATCAGGTGAGCAGAGGGCTGTTATGCCTGATGGAGAGCCATTGGGATTCAATGGATACTTCTCTGTGAATTCTCCATTGTCATCAACAAACCTTATCGGTGCAAGATTCTGTTGAATAGTCTCTTCCTTGATTCTATCATCAGGGAAATATGCCCTGCCCTCACCATGGGCAACCCATAAACCTAAGGTAGAGCCTTCCATCCCTTTCAGCATGATGGCAGGACTCGGAAGGATATGAATTGTTGAGAATCTTGATTCAAACCTGCCTGATTTATTCTGTATAAATCTCGGCTGAACATTATCAGGGATACCTCTCCATGGAACCCACCCAAGGAGTGCCATAAGCTGACAGCCATTACAGACGCCAAGGCTGAAGGTATCAGGTCTTTCATAGAATCTCTGGAATTGCTCATAAAGGCTCTTATTGAACCTGATTACACCAGCCCATCCCTTTGCTGAATCGAGGACATCTGCGTAACTGAATCCTCCCACAAAGGCAATACCTCTAAAATTATCAAGACTTACCCTGCCATCAATCATGTCTGCCATGGTTATATCCCATACCTCAAATCCAGCATGATAAAAGGCAGAGGTCATCTCACGATCTCCGTTACTCCCCTCTTCCCTGATTATTGCAACTTTGGGGTTGACGTCCCTTTCATCCTTCGGCAGGCTCAGGATGCATGGTGAGCTTGTCGAACCATTCTGAGGAGTAAAGGTAAGGACATACTGAGACCCTTTTCTATCAAAATTTATCTCTCTTTCTTCATCAACACATTCAGGGTTTGCCTGAAGTCTGTCAAGCTGATAACTTGTTTCTTCCCATATTTCTCTGAGAACCCTCATATCCTCATCTAAAATAGTTAAGAGTTCGGAGTCAGGAGTTTGGAGACTGATTTTAATTCTCTTTTCTGTAAGTGTTTTACCTATTATGTGATATGGAACCGAAAATTCGTCGAGAAGTGAGATTATTGTATCTTCATTTGCCGGTAAATACTCAATAACCAACCCAAGCTCTTCGGAAAATAAGAAAGGAAGTGCTGAGTGCTGAATGCTGAGTGCTGAGTGCTGAGTGCTGAGTGCTGAGTGCTGAGTGCTGACTTCTAAGTTTATCTCTATTCCGCAGTTCCCTCCAAATGCCATTTCGAGGAGTGTTGTTATCAATCCACCATCACTCCTGTCATGCCCTGAAAGAATCAGTTCTTTATCTATCAAATCCTGTATTTGCAGGCACTCCCTATGGCGACC
>VGWY01000160.1 GCA_016873575.1 Nitrospira sp.
TCCTCAATAATCCTCAGGAGTTTAGACTGAAGGTCTAAGCTTAGGTCGCCAATCTCATCAAGGAAAATCGTTCCGCCCATTGCACGTTCAAATTTGCCAATGTGTCTTGCATAAGCATTGGTAAATGCGCCCCGTTCAAATCCAAAAAGTTCTGATTCAAGGAGTGTCTGAGGAATAGCAGTGCAATTGACAGTCACAATAGGGCCTTCATTACGATGGCTATTAAAATGTATTGCCTTCGCTACTAATTCTTTCCCTGTCCCTGTTTCTCCCGTAATGAGGACATTTAAATCTGAATCTCTTATCGTTTCTATAAGGTGAAATACGCGCTTCATTTCATTGGACTTTCCAATGATATTCGAAAAGCTATATGTTTCTGTTATCTCACTTTTGAGGAGACTTATCTCGGACCTCAGGCGCTTCTGCTCAACTGCCTTTTCCATGATTACCCTGAGCTGGGAAAAATCAGGGGGTTTCACGAGATAATAAAATGCCCCTTCTTTTATTGCATTCACTGCGGAATCCACATTGCCGTAAGCCGTAAGTAAAATTACAGGAATATCTGAATAGTGTCTCCTAACGTAATGAAATATATCAAAACCACTCCCACCAGTCATAACAACATCCGTAACTATTACATCTATGTTGTTCCCACTATCAAGGATATCCATCGCCTCTTTATAACTCTTTGCTGTTATCACATTAAAGAAAAAGCTATCGCTGATAACTGCAGCCATCACCTTCAAGGCATTCGGTTCGTCGTCAATTAAAAAAACAGTTGGGCGGCTATCCATCTTAAATTACGTAATCCCCTTTGATAAGAAAAAGCCTTCGCACAATCAATAATGAAAAGATATAAAAGATACTATGCTGTATTTCTTAATATTAAAGTAAGGCATAGGACTATTCCCTGTCAAGCAAATGGGGGTTATTTGTGTCAAATGGGATTGTTGAGAAGTAGGTCGAAGCTTGATGCAACTGTAAAATCTTCCGACAGTTTAGTGTCGGAAGATTTTACAGTTTATCTATCTTTATACATGCAACAACTTTAAAATATCCTTTAAAATCAATATTATTAAAAAACTAAACTCCTTTGGCCCAAAACTTGCTAATGATAAAAAAGATGATAAAATTTACATGTCCAAGTTGCAAAAAAGATTCATATAGTTCTTCATCAATAGCATTTACTGCTTGCCCCTTTTGTGGCGTCTTCTTCAGCGGAGAACATGGACGTGAAAAAAGGGAAGAAAAACGGCTCAGAAGTGAAATTCCTGTTGTTTTCTCCCATGAGGGGCAAAATGTTGAAGCACTCATATCTGACCTATCAGAAGGGGGGATTGGTATCAACATCTTTGGACCTCCGCCCATATCCGAGGGAGATGTCATAGATCTTTCAATAAGGGGGTTACAGCTGAGGGTAAAGGTCATATGGGTGAAGAACATGGTTACAGAATCTTTAGCAGGTCTCAGAAGATTAAATTAATTGCACATTTCTGCTCAGTAAATCTTTTCTTCTGAACTATTCCCCTTTGCATTCAAAAAATGTTTTTCGTTTTCCTCCACGATTCATTGCATTCTTTGCATTAATTCTATTATATTTAAATACGTATGGTTGGAACAATTTTGAAGAAAGTCTTCGGGACAAAAAATGATCGTGAACTCAAGAGACTTTGGCCAATAGTTGAAAAAATCAATTCAAGAGAGCCACATATAGCCAGTCTTTCAGACACACAGATCAAAGATAAGACTGAAGAATTGAAGAGAAGACTTGAAGCAGGTGAACCGCTCGACGAAATTATGTTCGATGCCTTTGCCGTAGTTCGTGAAGTATCCAGACGCAAACTCAATATGAGACATTTTGACGTTCAGATACTCGGGGGCATTGTACTGCATGAGGGTAAAATCGCAGAGATGAAGACAGGAGAAGGGAAAACCCTTGTTGCTACCCTCCCTGTCTATCTGAATGCTCTTGAAGGCAGGGGTGTACATGTTGTTACAGTCAATGATTATCTTGCAAAGAGGGATACGCAATGGATGGGTCCTATTTATCACTTTCTTGGCCTTACCATAGGCGCTATCCAGCATGATAGTTCATTCGTCTACGATCCATCCTATTTTTCTTCTGATAAGAGATTGGATTTTCTGAGGCCGTGTTCGCGAAAGGAAGCCTATTCAGCAGATATAACGTACGGAACGAATAACGAATTTGGATTTGATTACCTCAGGGATAATATGAAATATGAGATCGTTGATTATTGTCAGCGGGAATTACATTATGCGATAGTGGATGAGGTAGACAGTATCCTTATTGATGAGGCAAGAACACCCCTTATTATATCCGGGCCTTCAGAGGAATCGACAGATAAGTATTATAAGATAGACAAAATTATCCCGAGGCTTCAGAAAGAAATTGATTACACCATTGATGAAAAGGCAAAAACGGCAATTCTTACTGAAGAAGGCAATATCAAGGTGGAAAGACTGCTCGGTACAGACAACCTGTATGACCCATCAAATATTGAGCTTGTCCACCATGTTCTGCAAGCACTCAAGGCATATACCCTTTTCAAAAGGGATGTTGACTATGTTGTTAAAGATGGTGAAGTCATTATCGTGGATGAATTTACTGGCAGACTTATGCCAGGAAGGCGCTGGTCAGACGGACTTCATCAGGCAGTAGAGGCAAAGGAAGGCGTCAAAATAGAAAGCGAAAATCAAACCCTCGCAACAATTACATTTCAGAATTACTTCAGGATGTACAATAAGCTTGCGGGAATGACAGGAACAGCAGATACAGAGGCAGAAGAATTCGCAAAGATCTATAATCTCGAGGTAGTGGTCATACCGACAAATAAGCCCATGATACGGCTCGACCATGCCGATGTGATTTATAAGACAGAAAAAGGAAAATTCAATGCAGTTATAAAAGAAATAGAAGAACTCCATACCAGAGGACAGCCTGTCCTTGTTGGCACGATATCCATAGAAAAGTCAGAATTACTCAGCCATCTTTTAAAGAAAAAGGGTATCTCCCATTCAGTTCTCAATGCAAAATACCATGAGAAAGAGGCAGAGATTATTGCTCAGGCTGGACGGAGTAGTGCTGTTACCATAGCCACCAATATGGCTGGCAGAGGAACCGACATCATTCTTGGAGGTAACCCTGAAGGTCTCGCAAGGGACTTCCTAAGAGACAAAAAAGATTATACAGAAGAAGACTGGATGAAGACATTTTCAAAAGCAGAAGAGACATGCAGACAGGATAGGGAAAGGGTGCTATCTGTCGGTGGCTTTCATATCCTCGGGACAGAAAGGCATGAGGCAAGGAGAATAGACAATCAATTACGTGGTCGTTCAGGAAGACAGGGTGACCCTGGTTCCTCAAAATTTTATCTATCACTTGAGGATGATCTCATGAGGATATTTGGCTCTGACAGGATATCCGGCCTCATGGGTAAACTTGGTATGGATGAAGACATGCCCATAGAAAATAAGATGATAACAAAGGCTATTGAGAATGCGCAGAAACGTGTTGAGGCACATAACTTTGACATACGGAAACACCTTATCGAGTATGACGATGTGATGAACAAGCAAAGAACAGAAATATATGCCTTTCGAAAGGAAATCCTCCAGGGAGAAAATCTCAAGGATCGTATATACAGTATGATGGATGAGATTGTTGATGAAGTTCTTGAAATTTATTGTCCTGAAGAAAAACACAAAGAGGATTGGGATCTGAAAGGGCTCAAAGATTCTTTCTATGGTATATTTTCGCTTGTGCCTGATGTTACACCTGCAGATCTGCATTCTGTGCGAGAGATGCTCACTTCACAGGTAAGGGATGCTTATGAGAAGAAGGAATCAGAAGTTGGCAGTGATCTCATGAGATACCTTGAGCGTGTTGTTATGCTTCAAGTCATTGATACGCAGTGGAAAGACCATTTACTTGCCATGGATCACCTGAAAGAAGGTATCGGGCTCAGAGGTTATGGCCAGAAGGATCCTCTTGTGGAATATAAAAAAGAGGCATTTGATATGTTTGCAGGGATGACAGGGAGGCTGTCAACAGAGGTTATCAGGAGACTATGCAAAATACAGGTACAAAAACAAGAAACAGTAAAAAGAGAGACTTCTCGGCAGATGAGGCTTCAGTATAACAGAGGCGGCGAAGCTACTCACGTTCAGACGGTAAGGAGTGGCAAAAAGGTTGGCAGAAATGATCCCTGTCCCTGCGGGAGTGGGAAAAAATTTAAGAAATGCTGTGGCGTGAATGGCTAGGATATTTTTCATAGGGCATAGTACATTAAAGAACGATTATAAGGATGTGTTTGTATCCAATGGCCAAATCTTTGAAACATTTCAATCAATAAGTGCAGCAATACCAAAATTAGATGAAAAGACTGATTTACTCATCATAGACATAGCGCAATCCACTGATCCATCTTTTAAGGAATTTCTCAAGCAGTCAATACACATCCCCAAAATTATCATTACCCATACTCAGTCTTTTAGAGGCATGGTAACTCTCTTAAAACAACCGCTCACATACCTTCTGTATACACCATGGGTAAAAGAGCTCTGGTATTTTGCCAAACGGTTACTCAGAGAAAAGGAATTAATCAATGAATATAATCAGTTAAAAGATAGCCTTCAGGTAGTAAAATATGAACTGGACTTCTACAAAGATTTAAATAGAACCCTCACTACTTCCCTAGAATTAAATAATGTCCTTGCTACCATCATGAAGAAGGCAAAAGAGATAACGAATGCTGAGGCATGGTCAGTGCTTTTAGTAGATCAAAATACAGGGGAGATGATTTTCAAGAAGACAGAGGATAAAAAGAAAACAAAAGAAATTCAAAGATTCAGGATGAGGATAGGAGAAGGCATTTGCGGCTGGGTAGCTCAGAATGGGATACCTGTAGTTGTCCCTGATGTCTTGAAAGATACACGCTATAGCGAAAAGATAGACAAGGCTATCCATTTTAAAACAAAGTCTGTTATATGTGTACCGATCAAAAGCAGAGGGCAGGTCATTGGGGTGCTCGAGGTTATGAATAAAACGACAGGACAACCTTTTACTGGGGAAGACCTTTCAGCACTGACGAAGCTCATTGATCAGGCAGCAATTGCCATAGAAATAGCCTCACTGTATCAGAGAATGGCTGATCTCGTAATCACAGACGATCTCACAAAGCTCTTCAATACACGATACCTCAACAGAACTATCGAGATGGAAATTCAACGGTCCGTCAGATACCGTTCATCTGTTTCGATTATCTTTATGGATATTGATTACTTTAAAAATATCAATGATCGTTATGGTCATCTGGTGGGCAGTAAAGTCCTTGTCGAAATGGGCCAGCTCCTTTTGAAGAACCTGAGAACCGTTGATATTGTTACCCGATACGGCGGAGACGAGTTTGTCATTGTTCTCCCTCAAACACCACCAGGTGCTGCAACACAGATCGCTGAAAGAATACGAATGTCAATTGAAAAGAATGTCTTTATGAAAAAAGAAGGCTATTCTCTTAAAATGACCGCGAGCTTTGGAGTGACCTCTTATCCGGAAAGTGCAAAAACCAAGGAAGAACTCATAAAACTTGCAGATAAGGCAATGTACAAGATAAAATACCAAAGAGGAAACGGCGTTTATGCTATAGTATAATGCAATATGGCACTCTTTAATTACGCAACAAAAGAGATCACTATTAAAGTAGTCTATTATGGTCCTGGTTTGAGCGGGAAGACAACAAACCTTCAATACCTTCATACTGTGCTTGAACCTGATCGGAAAGGAAAGCTCTTATCTCTTGCCACAGAGACTGACAGGACACTCTTCTTTGATTTCATGCCTGTTGAGTTCGGAAAGATAAAAGATTTTTCCATACGGTTTCAGCTCTATACCGTCCCGGGCCAGGTCAGATATAATGCGACCCGGAAA
>VGWY01000161.1 GCA_016873575.1 Nitrospira sp.
CCTTCCAACCCCCTTGAAGACTTTATAGATTCTGACGGAATTCAACGTGGTGTTAGCCCCGATTTGAAAGAAGCATTTATTGTCGATAAGTCTGCTATAAAGAAATTCAAGCTTGAGACTTTTAAATTAAAACCAACGGTGACAGGTGGAAAGCAGATTAAAAGATATCATGTTGACTATCAGGGTCACTATTTGATTTATACCAAAAGGGGTGATAACTTTAAATCTATTCTAAACATATGTAACTATATTGACCAATTTAAAGACAAAATAACTTGTGTAGAGGTTAAACAGAAAAAGCATCCGCTTTATGCACTTCATCGCCCAAGAAAAGAAGATATTTTCTTAAAACACCAGAAGTTAATTGGAGTGATAACGGAAGACGAATTAATTGTTGCATTGGATGAGAATAAGCTTTTCCCAACTGATGGATGCTATCTTTTTTCAGTTAAAGAAATAAATGAAATAAAGTATATACTTGCATTACTAAACTCAAAACTTTTTACATTTTTGTACAGATTGATTTCATTGGAAGAAGGTAGAGCGTTAGCTCAGGTTAAACCAACGGTTATCAATCAACTTCGCATTCGCACCATCGACTTCAACAACCCTACTGAAAAAGCCGTCCATGACAAACTCATCTCCCTCGTTGACAGAATGCTTGAACTTTACAAAAAGAAAACCTCCTTACCTCCATCGGCAGAAAGAGAAAAGATTGAACGTGAGATTGCGGTTACTGATGAAAAGATAGATGAGATTGTTTATGGGCTTTATGGGATAACAGAGGAGGAGAGGAAGAGTGTAGAAGGAAATGCTTAAAAATTATAGAGATATAAAGCCTGTGAGGAGTGAATGCTTACTCCGCAAAAGCCACATAAATTAGATTTGCTGGAGCAAGAAATAATAAAAGCAGTGCGCCAATTTTCTTCTGCAGAACTGCTTTTAGCCATCAACGCAGTGATGAAACAGAGGACAGGCACAGAGGCTCAGTCAAACGGCAACGAACTATATAACCTCCCTTTTATTGCAGCAGCACTTTCCTCATTTGCAGTCAGATATTCAAATCCATATCGAGGCAACAAAAAGATTTCTTTGGCTGAGTTGAAAAGACTTTCGGATTTAACCTTCACATATCTTGGTGCTGACCCAATTACACATGATGAAGAACTTGCTGCCGAATTCCGGAACTCCAATCCTATATTTATGATTTTACGCATTGTTGGTAATCAGTTTCCGTTTGAAGTTAACACTTATGCCTTCGTAGGGCAAACGCTTCTTTTATATGGTGAGCTACCAAAGGAAATAGAGTCAAAGAATGAAGTGCCGCGCTTTGACTTCTCTGCTGTATTTCAGAAGATAAATGGACTCTCTTTAGAAAATTTTATATGCTGTGGTTTTGTGGCATGGGCTGCCTTTTCATCTAAAACAAACCTTGGCATTACACGCGAATATTTTGAAAAAGCGCGCTCACAAGGCATCAAGCTGCCTGATGATGAGGGTATAAAATATGTGCTTGACTGTATTACTGCAGACCCCGTTCGTTTTCGCCAGAAATACGAAGAAATGAAGCAAAGAGATCGGCGTTTTGGTATGTATGATTTTAATCCACTCCTAACTTTGCCAATTGTGCGACCTTGGCGTCACTATGGAACAACCTCTATGCTGAATGATCGAATAATCGCCCCCTTGCCTAATCTTATCGCTTACCGAATCTCGACTGGTATCTTTTATGAGATATTTAACTCTTATAAAGAAGATTTTTCTCGATACTTTGGCCATTTATTTGAAGCATATGTTGGACGTTTGCTAAAAGCATTTGTTGAGCCTCAAAACTTAATTTCGGAGGAAATGATTAAGCAGAATTATCCTTCATTTCAGGGAAAAGTGCCAGACTGGGTTGTATTGGAAGGTTCAACCGCTATTCTGATAGAGTGCAAGGCAACACGATTTTCCTTAACTGCTCTAAGTACAGGTGCACAAGAATCAGTTGATAAGAGCTTAGCGCAGGTACTTAAGGGATTAAAGCAACTAAGTGAATTTAAGAATGCGTTAATAAAAAAAGGATCTGGTCTTGAACGGTTTAATCACTGCTCGGCATTCAGAACAGTACTTGTTACATTCGAACCGCTCTATCTGATAAATACAGTCTTCTTTCGCGAGCACATCGATAATCTTCTGAAATTAGAAGGTGTTTCCGATCTGTCTTGGCGTATCCTATCTATAAAAGAGCTTGAAGCATTTCAACCACATTTTAATGCAGGAATATCTCTTTCAGACACTTTAACGGCACTGGAAAGAGCATCATTTCATCAGGTCCTCAATGATTACATAACGAAAACAGGGTGTACCTATAAGGATTCTATACTTTACAAATATGATGAGGAAATGTACAAAAAAATGGGTCTTGAGTAACGAAAATATCTGGCGGGAGATTGCCGTCACAGATTTAAAAATTGGCTATATTGTTTATGAGCTTTATGGGATAAAGGAAGAGACTAGGAAGAGAATTGATAAGGATTCATGTCAAGACAATGCTTAAGCCATATTAAGGCGTATCAATTGACAAGAGTATTTCTGAGAGGTTTGTAGATGAGAGGCCTTTACATCAATAAATGGAAGTTATTTGAGAAGTTAGTTACAGCGATTCACCTCGTTGATGAATCGAATTCGAGAATAAAATGGAATGAGAAAATCTACGGTAGACAGTTTGACGTGACGATCAGGACTAAAATCGGTTTCTACGACTATTTGACGGTTATCGAATGTAAGAATTTTTCGGAACCTGTCCCTGTTAAGGAGGTTGAAGCATTCGTCACTAAGTCTCGCAGCGTTAAAGCAGATAAAGCAGTTATTGTCTCCTCATCAGGATATCAGTCAGGGGCTGAGGAAGTCGCCAAACAGAATAAGATTGAATTATTCACCCTAAAGGTAAGCTATGAAATACCAGAAAACCTCGATTCTGGACAAATTGTTTATGCGCTGAACGCATATGATTTTAAGCTGCACCTTCCTGATGGGAAAACTTATATCCTTTTACCAGAGGAAAAAAATATGCTTCCTTACCTGATTAAGCACACTATATTCAAAAGAGGCGAACATAGTAGGCTGCTCAATGGTATTATGGAAAGCCTAAGAGAAGAACTGTCATCAAAAGCCCGATGTGAAGTCCAGTTACAGTATATTCCTTTGCAACCTGGCACAAGAGCAATAAATCCAATTATCGAGAAAGATGTGGAGATCTCCGGCTTCTCATTCGCCTACGAATTGGTTCCAGCAAAGCTTCTAAAGGGTAATGTTGCAGTTGATCCTGGTAAAAACAGGTTCTGAGGGTCTGACTTGACTATTGACATTTTTACACACAAGGAACAAAAAGAAATGGGAATCGTTAAAACTAAAAAGGGTCTTCAATCTTCACTTAACAGCACCTATTTGATGCAGGGGGGAGAGAATATTATTGAGGGTGGATGATTTTAGAAGGGGATTCAGGTAAAATAAAAATGAAGCATGAATAGGAGGTGATTATTTATGGAAAAGATTGTTTTAGAAATTCCGGAAGAGATATTAATCTCATTGAAAGAAACCCCTTTAGAACTTTCGAGAGACATACGAATGCTTGCTGCTGTAAAGCTTTATGAAATGGGCAAGCTATCCTCAGGCAGGGCAGCCCAACTCGCGGGCATTCCAAGGGTAAGTTTTCTTCAATCTCTTTCACGTTATGGCGTCTCAATATTTGAATTAACCTCCGAAGAACTAAGACAGGATTATGAGAATGCATAGAACTGTTATTGTCAATACATCACCCCTTTTCTACCTGCACAGAGCAGGTTGCCTTGATTGTCTTGAAAAGCTGTATGGAGAAATTGTTATTCCAGAGGCTGTAGCTTTTGAACTTGAGGAAGGGAAAAGGATTGGAGAAGATGTTCCTAAAATAGAGGATTATCATTGGATAAAGGTAAAAAAAGTAACCATTCCTGCATTCATTAAAATCATTCCTGATTTGGGGCAGGGTGAGGCAGAGGTTTTAGCATTAGGCTGTGAGGAAAAAGAGCCGCTTCTTATCATAGATGATTCATTAGCCCGGAGAATAGCAAAACTTCAAGCATTTAAACTTACAGGAACTGCCGGAGTTCTACTAAAAGCAAAGAAAGTAGGTCATATTGCAGAGATAAAGCCCATAATTGAAAAATTAAAGGAAGCTGGTTTTTATCTTAATGATAAACTTGTTGCTGATATTTTAAAAATGTCAGAAGAATGAGATATGAAGCCGATTAAGATAGTATATGATGAGAAAGGCAATACGCTTCATGTCCGTTTTAGCGATAAGAAGGAAGCTTATTGCAAAGAAAGCGATGTTGGGAAAGAGATTGTCTACTCAATAGCTGCGGACGGTAGCGTAATAGGATTTGAGATATTAAACTATCTCACAAAAGGGGAGCGGAAACCTTCAAGGGGTCTGCCTGTAAAGACAGCGGTACGGAAGGCATCGTAGATTTAAGGATATACATAACAATGCTGGGTACTGTTAAAAAGACAAAGCATCCATATATATCCATAGACCCAAAGATTTCTGGAGGGCAGCCTGTGATCAGAAGGACTCGTATAAAGGTAGTAGATATTGCAATTAGGTATGAACTTATGGGGTGGAGTGCTGACAGGATTATTGATGAATATCCACATCTGAAACTTGAGCAAATCCATGACGCTCTGTCGTACTATTATGAAAACAAAGATATTTTTGATAGAAAATACCAAGAAAATCCTTACTCTCGATAAAACTTCTGATGAGCTTGCTGGAATTTATATCAGAGAAAAGATAATTCCCCCAAAAAAGTTGGAAGATGCACAGCATATTGCCATTGCAACATGTCATCAGATGGATGTTCTATTATCTTGGAATTTTAAGCATCTTGCAAACATACAAAAGCAAATAGATGTTAAAATAATAAACGAGAAGGAAGGATATTTCTATCCATTGATCTTAACGAATCCAATGGAGGTATTGTATGAAAACAATTAAAAAGACAGCCCCTATATCGAGGGCATTATCAGAGGTCTGGGAATGGAAGGAAGATGTGTATAAAGATGTCAAAGACATGTCGTTTGAAGAAAAGCACAGATACTACGAAAATAGCTTACGAGAATCTGTAAAGATACTTAGGGGAAAACTTAAAACTAATCCTGACGGTAGCTACTCTATAGTTAGATAAACAGGACTTGAATAGCCCTTATGATTTGCTTGTCTCCCCCGTTGACAGGATGCTTGAACTGCATAAGTAGGGAAACTTTTTGTAGGGTCTGATCTTCAAACTTCACTTAACAGTATATTTAATGTGTGGTTAGAAAAGATAATAGAGGGACAGATGATTTCGAGCGGGAATTTAGGTAAAATAAGGGCATGAAGGAGGCAGAGATGAAAGAGGTTCTTCAACATACAATTAAAGCATTTATCAGGAAAGGCGAGAAATATTATATTGCTGAATGTCTTGAAATACCGGTTGTAACTCAGGGGAAAACTCTTGATGAAGCTGTAGCAAACCTCAAAGATGCGGTTGCACTCCATATAGAAGGTGAAAACCTTGAACAACTTGGACTCGCGCCAAACCCAACGCTGCTTATCACCATGGAGCTGGAGCCTGTAGCAAGTGTCGCCTAAACTCCAGCGACTTTCGGGAAAAGAAGTATTATCAATCCTCTCAAAATTTGGGTTTGCAGTTTATTCCCAGAGAGGCAGTCATGTAAAGCTGAGGCGGACTCTCGAGTTTCAATTTTATTCCCCACACAGGGGTGTGCGACAAAAATATTGGTACTGCTTTTAGGCATAAGCCCGATACTCCCAGAAATCTTCCCAACGGTTACTGAGGAAACAACAACGCAAGGCAATAATACTATTGGCTCCTTTAACCGTCCAG
>VGWY01000162.1 GCA_016873575.1 Nitrospira sp.
GTATACAGAGGTATGGGTTCTATCGGTGCAATGGAACAGGGGTCAAGGGATAGATATATGCAGGCAGGCATTGAATCATCAAAACTCGTTCCAGAGGGCGTTGAAGGCAGAGTACCATATAAAGGCTCGCTTTCTCAGAGTGTTCTTCAGTTAATTGGAGGATTACGCTCTGGAATGGGGTATTGTGGGTGTAGAAACCTCGATGAACTCAGAACAAAAGCAAAATTCATCAGGATTACTTATGCTGGCCTGAGAGAAAGCCATGTTCACGATGTCATTATCACAAAAGAGGCACCTAATTATAGGACAGAATGGTGAATGTACAAAGAAAAAATATTAGTCCTTGATTTTGGATCTCAATATACCCAGCTTATTGCAAGACGTGCAAGAGAAAATAGTGTCTACTCGGAGATATTCCCGTTTCATGCCTCAATCAACACAATAAAGAACTTCCATCCAAAGGGGATAATCCTTTCTGGCGGCCCTTCGAGTGTGTATGACACAGGCGCACCGATACCTGACCGCAGGATATTTGAACTTGGGATACCTGTTCTTGGCATTTGTTATGGTATGCAGCTCATGGCACATATTTTTGGTGGGAAAGTCACAAAGGCAGCAAAAAGGGAATATGGACGGTCTGAACTGATCATTGACGATGACTCAGATTTGCTTGAAGGTATTGGTACGAAACTCAGAACTCAGGTTTGGATGAGTCACGGTGACAGGATTGAACATTGCCCTCCTCATTTCAAACCAATAGCACATACTGCCAATTCACCCACCGCAGCAATGGCAGATAAACGGAGTAAACTGTTTGCCTTACAATTTCACCCTGAGGTTGTTCATACTACTGAGGGATTTGATATTCTAAGAAATTTTCTCTTTACGATATGCAAATGCAAGCCAACGTGGACTATGAAGTCTTTTATACAGACAGCAACAAAAGAAATTAAAGAGAAGGTAGGGAACAAAAAGGTTGTATGTGGTATCAGTGGTGGAGTAGATTCCACCGTGACGGCAGTTTTGGTACATAGAGCTGTCGGCGACCAGATTACCTGCATCTTTGTGGATAATGGTGTTTTAAGATCAGGAGAGGCTCAAAATGTTGAAGATATGCTGAGAAGTCATTTCCATATGCACATCAACTGTGTCGATGCCTCAAAAAGATTTTTAAAAAAATTAAACGGTATCATTGACCCTGAGTTAAAAAGAAAGATTATAGGAAATGAATTCATAAGGGTTTTTGAGGCTGAAGCAAAAAAGATAAAAGGGGTAAAATTTCTTGCGCAGGGAACACTCTATCCAGATGTTATTGAGAGCGTCCCTTTTAAAGGGCCTTCAGCTACTATTAAAAGCCATCATAATGTTGGAGGTCTTCTGGATAAAATGAGGCTTAAACTCATCGAGCCACTCAGGGAATTATTCAAGGATGAAGTGAGAGTTCTCGGAAAAGAACTCGGTCTGCCTGAAGAAATAATAAACCGTCATCCATTTCCCGGCCCTGGTCTGGCTATCAGGGTTATCGGAGAGGTAACACAGGAAAGATGCGATATATTGAGAAGGGCAGATACGATTGTATTAGAGGAGATCAAAAATGCAGGGCTTTACAGAGATATCTGGCAATCTTTTGCTGTCCTTTTACCTGTAAAAAGTGTTGGAGTTATGGGCGATGAGAGAACATATGAGAATGTTATAGCGGTTAGGGCAGTAAAAAGCCTTGATGGCATGACTGCTGACTGGGCAAGGATTCCATATGATGTCCTTGGAAGGATATCAAACAGGATAATCAACGAGGTCAAAGGTGTTAACAGGGTGGTCTATGATATAAGCTCAAAACCACCGAGTACAATAGAGTGGGAGTGAATCTCGTTAGGCGCAAAGCGTAAGGGGTTAAGAGACATCGTAATTTCTCCTTACGCCTTACACCTAACGCCTTATGGAATATTATGGATATAACAGCTTATTTAAAAGAAAAAAAAACCATGGTGGATTCATACCTGAAATCGTATTTCAGCCCACCATCTGAACCTTCTGTACTGCATGAGGCTATGAAATATTCACTCTTTGCAGGTGGCAAAAGAATTCGCCCTATTCTTGCCCTTGCATCATATGAGGCATGTGGTGGAAATCCAGAAGATATTATTCCCTATGCCTCAGCGATGGAACTGATCCATACCTATTCCCTCATTCATGATGACCTGCCTGCAATGGATAATGATGACCTTAGACGAGGCAAGCCCACAAATCATAAGGTATTTGGGGAGGCAATTGCCATACTCGCAGGTGATGCCCTTCTTACAGAAGCGTTTTACATGCTTTCAAATCCCCCCTCCCCCCCCTTTGCTAAAGGGGGGATGGGGGGATTACTCCAGCATTCAGCATTCAGCATTCCGAAATCCACAATTTTAAAGGTTATCCATGAGGTTGCGATGGCAGTAGGTATTCATGGAATGGTTGGAGGACAGGTTCAGGATATAATTTCAGAGAATTCAGAACCGAACAAAGATACATTATCCTTTATTCACGTTCATAAAACTGCTGCACTCATAACAGCCTCTGTTCGAATAGGACCACTATTAGCAGAAAGCGATAACGATACATTACATGCCCTCTCAAGGTATGGAGAAAATATAGGGCTTACTTTTCAGATTATTGATGATATACTTGATATTGAAGGCAGTCCCGAAGAACTTGGCAAATCAGCAGGTTCGGATAGGAAGTCGAAGAAGATGACCTATCCAGCTCTCTACGGAATAGAAATGTCACGACAGAAGGCAGAAAACCTAATTTCAGTGGCAATAGATGAGCTGAAGATATTTTCCTCTGAGGCTGATCCGTTAAGAGAAATTGCCAGTTATCTGATAAAAAGGAGAAATTAATGTATCTGGAGGTTATCAAATCACCAGCAGATTTAAAAAAACTTCCAATTTCAGAACTCAAAAAACTTGCTAAAGAAATCCGTGAAACGATAATCGAAAGGGTCTCAATCAATGGTGGTCATTTATCATCCAACCTCGGAGTAGTAGAACTCACCATTGCTCTTCATTATGTATTCAATTCCCCTAAAGATAAACTAATATGGGATGTTGGCCATCAATCCTATTCACACAAACTCCTTACCGGCAGATATGAAAGGTTTTCCACACTGAGAAAATATAAAGGCATCTCCGGATTTCCGAAAAGGGATGAGAGTGAACATGATGTATTCGGAAGCGGACATAGTTCCACATCCATCTCTGCAGCGCTTGGAGTAATTGAGGGGAGAGATAAGAAAAGAGAAGATTTTAAAGTCATTGCTGTTATAGGTGATGGAGCAATGACTGCAGGGCTTGCTTTTGAGGGTTTAAATAATGCAGGCCATCTCAAAAAAAACCTTATCGTCATCTTGAATGATAATGAGATGTCTATATCACAGAATGTTGGTGCGCTTTCTGCATATTTGAACAGAATACTTACTGGTGAACTCTATCAGAGATTCAGGAAAGATACAAAAACCTTTCTCAAAAACATACCAAAATTAGGAAGTCACGCTGCAAAGATTGCGGAGAAGACGGAAGAAATGCTCAAAGGTCTTTTTCTGCCCGGGGTAATCTTTGAGGAGCTTGGATTTAACTATATTGGTCCAATAGACGGCCATAACATCGCCCTCTTAGTTGAAACCTTCAAACGGATAAGAACAATATCGTCCCCTACCCTCATCCATGTGATAACTAAAAAGGGGAAGGGATACGAATTTTCAGAAAAACAACCTTCTGTGTTTCATGGTATCGGACCTTTCAAGCTTGAAACAGGTTCACCCATGAATGAAAATGGTCATACATACAGTGAAGTGTTCGGAAATATCCTTACAGAGTTAGCAGATAAGGATGAAAGGATCATTGCTATCTCAGCGGCAATGAAAGAAGGTACGGGACTGGAGCATTTCGCTGAAAAGCATCCTGATAGATTTTATGATGTAGGTATCGCAGAGCCCCATGCTGTAACATTTGCTGCGGGGTTGGCAACACAGGGTCTCAAACCAGTTGTTGTTATTTATTCAACTTTTCTACAGAGGGCGTATGATGAGATAGTCCATGATGTATGTCTCCAAAACCTTCCTGTTGTATTTGCCATTGACCGTGCAGGAATAGTTGGAGAAGACGGACCCACACATAATGGTCTGTTTGACATCTCATATTTAAGACATATCCCGAATCTTGTTGTCATGGCACCCGGAGACGATGTTGAACTGAGAGCCATGCTCGAGCTTGCTATAAAACATAATGGGCCTGCAGCCATCAGGTATCCAAGGGGGAAATGCAGTAACGAGTTACTCGCCACCCGTCACTCGCCACTCGTCACGTTTGATATTGGAGAATCCGAGATTCTTAAAAACGGAGAGGATTTAGCAATAATAGCATTAGGGAATACTGTTTACCCCGCCCTATCTGCAGCGGAACGGCTGGATAATGAGGGCATTCGTGCAATGGTAGTAAATGCAAGGTTTATCAAACCTTTAGACAGGCATCTTCTTTTATCTGTCGTATCAAAAATCAAAAAAATAATTACCGTAGAGGAGAATGTCCTTGCCGGTGGATTTGGTACTGCTATTCTGGAATATCTCAATGAGGTGGGCATGGTTGATGTTTTAGTAAAAAGAATCGGGATTGCTGATGAATTTGTTGAAATTGGTTCACAGACAATTCTGAGAAAAAAATATGGGCTTGATGAAGAAGGGATATATCAGGCTACGCTTTCGCTTTTTAAAGAACCAACATACAGTCATTAAATCTAAATTATTTAAAATTTCAGACAGTACGTGAGGGTATAGCATCCTCACGTTATTTTTGATAAATCATGGGAATGAGGTAACTGTACCCATCAGTTGCATAAATAATGCTTCTGGATATGTGAAAAAGGTTGGGAATAAAGGTTTTACCCATAATTTTAGCAATGGGAGAGGAATTCACCAAAAGTGGACTCTATTTTATCCGGTAATCCCCCCTTGCCCCCCTTTATTAAAGGGGGGCAAGGGGGGATTACTCAATGAATATTTATACAACATTTAGATTTATTGTTCAGTTAAAAGCTTATGGCACAGAAGGACAGACTGGATAAAATCCTTGTTTCGAGAGGGCTTGTAAAGAGCAGGGAGTTGGCAAGGGCACTCATCATTGAGGGGAAGGTCTTTGTAGATGGCAAAAAGATAACAAAGGCAGGCACATTTACAAATGGGGATTCAGATATATCTCTCAAGAAAGGGAATCTTCCTTACGTTAGCAGGGGGGGACTGAAGCTTGAAGCAGCATTAGATTTTTTCAACATTGATGTGGGTGGCAAAACAGTCATGGATGTTGGTTCATCAACAGGAGGCTTTACAGACTGTTTGCTGAAAAGGAATGCAAAGAGGGTTTATTGTATTGATGTAGGCTATGGGCAACTTGCATGGTCATTGAGGAAAGACCCAAGGGTTGCAGTTATGGAAAGGATAAATGTACGATATCTGGACGAGATAATCAAATCAGAAGAGGAAAAATTCAAAGGGCAAGAATTTGAAGACCTCGTAACGTGTAATATAGAGATGGCTACAGTAGACGTCTCTTTCATCTCCCTGAAAAAGGTAATTCCTGTAATAGCAGGATTTATAAAAAAGGGGGGAGATATTCTTTCCCTTGTAAAGCCCCAATTCGAGGTTGGCAAAGGAGAGGTAGGGAAAGGTGGGATTGTCAGAGAAGAAGAAAAAAGGTTAATGGCCGTTGAAGATGTAAAAAAACATCTATCAAATCTTGGCCTCAAACCCATTGGAATATTTCAATCTCCCATTCCCGGACAAAAAGGGAATAGAGAATATTTTTTATATATGAAGAGAGGATTTGATGGAAGAGACTAAAATGTTACTTGAACTCGACCTTTCGATTGCATCAAAG
>VGWY01000163.1 GCA_016873575.1 Nitrospira sp.
AATAGGATGTAGTCATTCTCCTGTTGTTTCTTCCAATGTTTCTACGATACTTCTTTATCCCCCAGATATTGAATACCATACAACAAAGCAACTTCTGGATATGCTATCTCCCTGCTGGATACATTCTATCCCGACCGGTGTTGACAAAATACCTCCAATTCCGACAGGTACTTTACTGACTAATTCTCGCGGGATACACAGTTCACGGATTGCTGAGTTTACAATAGGTTTGATCTTTGCCATGGCAAAGAACATTCCGTCACATACACTTCAAACAAAAAACAGAATTTGGAAGACACTCCCTTCGAGAACTGTGCATGGAAGTCGTTTGGGAATCGTTGGATTAGGAAGTATAGGAATGGAAATCGCGCGTTTAGGTAAGGCAGCAGGGATGGAAGTCTGGGCTACAAAACGGAAGATGGTTGAAGTCCCCTTTATAGATAGATTATTGACTTCAGAGGAGCTTCCATCACTACTTCGTGAATCTGATTATGTAGTGATAGCATTACCGCTCACAAGAGAAACACAAAATCTGATCGGGATGAACGAACTGAATTTTATGAAACCGACCGCATTTCTTATCAACATCAGTCGGAGTGAAGTTATCGATGAAAATTCACTCTATCAAACGCTTAGGAATAACAGTATTCGCGGAGCCTGCATTGATGTCTTTCAAGATACTAAGCCACTTCCCCAGAACAGTCGCTTTTATAATCTCCCGAATCTACTAATAACCAGCTACAGTGCGTATTATTCACCTGATTCTGTGAATCAGGTTATTGACCTGTTCTTTGAAAATCTCAGGCGGTTTGTCGCTGGTGAACACTTATTGAATCTTGTTGAACCCGCTTCATATTCTCTTATAAACTAATACAAACGCAGTAAATAATGTTCAAAATGCATGTTAAGGAAATTGAAAAATCCCCCTTTATCCCCCTTTTCCAAAGGGGGCGACTCCTTATATTTTATATTCCCCTCTTTGAAAAAGAGGGGGGAGGGGAGATTTTATGTATCATAATTTAGTGCGTTTGTATTAATCAAAGGAAGAAGGGTGCTGCAATGCCAAGAGTCAGTGTGATTATCCCGGCATACAATTCAGCCCGTTATCTCTTAGATGCAATTGATAGTGTTTTTGCTCAAACCTATAAAGACCTTGAGGTCATTGTCATTGATGACGGATCCACAGACAACACAAAGGAAATCTTAGAGCCATACATGGATCGGATTATTTTCCTCCAGCAAGTCAATAGTGGACCATCGAAAGCCCGTAATCTTGGTATTCAGAGGTCTTCTGGAGAATATCTTGCATTTCTTGATGCCGATGATATCTGGTTCCCTGAAAAACTGGAAAAACAGGTGAGATTGAGTGATAGCATGCCTGAAGTAGGAATGGTTTACACTGATGCAGTATTCAGCTATGCTGATGGTTCCCGGTCTCCGCATAGCTGGTTATCGACGTTTCCGAAGAGGACATCAGGATCAATATTCGAAAGTTTGCTTTCAGCGTGTTTTATACTTATTCCAACAGTTATGGTGAGGCGCGAATGCCTTATTGATGTCAGCTATTTTCGCGAAGATCTCAAATGTTGGGAAGGATACGACCTTTGGTTGAAGATTGCCTTTGTGTATCCCATAGAAATGATAGAAGACCGCCTTGTTGTTAGGCGAGTCCATGACAAGAATTTATTTTACAGTAGTATAGTAAACGAGCTTCACGGACTCATTCAGATATACGAAGGATGGCTCAGTAGGGTGAAAGAATTATCTGACAATAGTGTTGAAATTATTAGAAGGAACCTGAAACGTAATTACAGGCGACTTGGCATCTATCATCTTGCACAGTGTCAACCTGCGTTGGCTCGTCAGGCATTTTTGCAAAGTCTTCACCATGGAATATCTTGTCAAAACTTTCCATATCTCGCTTTGACGTTCTTGTCACCAGGCTTCATTCAAAAAATTCGTCATTTGAAGAGGCTGCTTTTCAGAGATGCAAGAGCATAACGACATAGATCAAGGCGATGATACAGGTAATCGAGTAACAGAAGATTGAATCCTGTTTCACAGCGATTGTACGGCTTTTAAAAAATGTTATCGGTAATAATTAACACTTATAATAGAGCAAAAAGTTTACAAAAAACGCTTTACAGTTTGAGGGAGATGAATGTCTCTTCAGAACTGATGTGGGAATTGATAATCGTAGACAATAATTCCACAGATAATACAAAAAACATAGTAGATGATTTTGCCGTAAATACTCATATTAAAACAAGATATCTTTTTGAAAAGAATCAGGGAGTATCTTTTGCCAAAAACTTGGGTATCAAATATGCTCAAGGAGATATAATTGCATTCACAGATGATGATGTAATTGTTGATAAAACTTGGCTGACAAATATCAGCAAGGCTTTTGAAACAAGCAATGCTATCTGCATCGGTGGCAAAATTCTGCCGTTCTGGGAAGTGCCTCCTCCGAGATGGTTAACAAAAGATTTATATTTCTATCTCGCTCTCGTTGATCACGGTGAGACTATTCTCAAAATGACAAAGGCAACTATCTATGGTGCAAATTTTGCTGTTCGATCTGCAGCTTTCAAGAAGTATGGGTTATTCAATACGGCAATTGGTAGAACGGCTGGCAAACTCTATGGTGGAGATGAAACTGAATTCATACAGCGATTGATTGATGCTGGAGAAGATGTCCTATATCTACCAGACATAATTGTACATCATTGTATTTCGTCTGATAGGTTAAAAAAATCATATTTTCGTAAATGGTTGTTTGATTGCGGAGAACAGAAAGGCCTTTTGCTTGGCAATTATGTCCAAAGATCTATCTTGGGAATCCCTTTTTACGCTATAAGGCAGACTGCACACGTTATATTATCTGTAATTATTTCATCAGTATTTAACTACGGAAAATTATTCGACAGAGAGCTCTTATTGATGCACAATATTGGCTTCATTAAAGGGCGATTTCTCCATAGAAAAAGCAAAGAAAATTCTGCTATATAGAAAGATGTATCCTGTTATAATTGGACAATTTGGCCCTCCAACCCTTACCTGTATCCGTAGCTGGGGTAGACAGGGATTTCCAGTTGGAATGGTAATGGTATGCATGAAATACCCAAGAGAATCAAATCCCTCATCAAAATATTTAACAAACTTTACTATCCTTCCCTCTGAAAAGTTACATACACCAGAAGGTATACAGGTAATCTGTGAATTTTTGAAAAGATTTCAGGCAACAGGAATCACGTGTGTTGCGGAGAACATTGCATGCTGGATACATGATAACAAGCACCTGTTCCCCCCGGAAGTTGCACTATGGATTCCTCATAGCAAAACAATTCATGAATTGAATTCTAAGCAAAAACAGATTGAGGTAGCACACACAGTGGGATTTAAAGTTTTACCTACTCATTATATTGAGAAAGAAGTTTCACATATCCATTCAATTCCCGGTGGGCAATTCCCTTTATGTTTAAGACCTTCTGAACCAAAAACAGTTGAGCCCTCATTCAAAGTTAAACTTGTTTCTTCACAAAAGGATTTAATGAGTTTCATTGGAACGTTGCATAAAATAGAGAAACCTATTATTGCTCAGCCATTTTTAAACAAACCAAATTTAGTAGTACACGGTGCACGAACAGTTACAGGTTCAACAATTGGGATGCAAGCTTTTCTGGTGGAGAGAAAATTTGAGGGTGTGACATTAACCATTCGTCCAACTCAGTTAGATACAGATTTACAAAATAAGTGCATTGATTTTGTAAATCATTTCAATATTACAGGGAACTATCATTTTGAATTTTTGATTGACCAAAAAAATGATGCCGTTTATTTTTTAGAACTCAATAATCGCCTTGGAGGGACTACAGCGAAAGTTTATGCATGTGGTTATGACGAACCACTTTTTGCCTTACAGGCCTACGGGGTGGAGGGGAACAACCAAAGCAAAGTCAATGATGTTACTGTTTCGAGTAAACGGGCACTCCTTAAATATCTTATTTATACATTAAAAGGGAAATTAACACCATTTGATTATCCATCAGAGTGTAATCTGACAAGGTTAGCAAAAACAATATATGGATTTTTTAGATATAAAGATGATGTATTCACACTTCACGACCTTCGAGGGTCTTTTGCCCTTTATTGGAGTAACCTGAAAAATAAACTCTCCTCTCAATGAACAACGCCGCAGCAAGCTGCGAGGTATCTAATTCATGAAAAAGACGTAAAAAAGTCTGTCATTCTGGCTTGTCCAGAATCTTTCTTGAAAAAGGATTCCCGACAAGCGGGAATGACAATGGATAAGGAGAGATGATTATACCCCGAAGCAGAGCTTCGAGGAATTCTTTTGATTAAGAAAATAACGATATGTGTGGTATCTGCGGCATATATAATTTCGACGGGCATTCTGTAGATAAAGGACTTCTACAAAGGATGAATGATACTCTTTTCCATAGAGGTCCTGATGGTGAAGGTTTTTTCATAGATTCCAACATCGGTTTGGGACACAGACGCCTGAGCATTATTGACCTTGAGGGCGGGAAACAACCGATGAGCAATGAAGACGGCGCCATACAGGTTGTTTTCAATGGAGAGATCTACAACTTTTTAGAACTCAAAAAGGAACTCGAAGCAAAAAGGTATCGCTTCAGGACAAGAAGCGATACAGAAACCATTATTTACGGGTATGAAGAATGGGGGGAAGATTTTGTTCAGAAGCTGAGGGGTATGTTTGCCATTGCCCTCTGGGATGCACGTATGAAGAAACTGTTGCTCATAAGAGACCGTATTGGCAAAAAACCCCTTTTTTATCATCTCGGGAAAGACCGTATTCTCTTTGCCTCTGAAATGAAGGCCTTGCTCGTGGACAAAAGCATCCCGAAAGAAATTGACCTTCATGCCCTTGACTCGTATCTCAGCTTTGGGTATGTCCCTTCACCAATGAGTATTTTTAAATCTATTAATAAGATACCACCGGCACACATTGCAGTTTACAAAAATGGTCATTTCTCTGTGAAACCATATTGGCATCTTGATATGGGCAATGTGGCTTCACATAAGCCTGAGAAAAACGTAATCGAGGAACTGAGATCGCTTTTTGATGAGGCAGTACGTCTCCGTCTCATCAGTGATGTGCCTCTTGGGGCATTTCTGAGCGGTGGCATTGACTCAAGCATTGTTGTTGCTTCCATGGCAGGTTTAATGAAAAAAGAACCTGTGAAAACAGCCTCCATTGGTTTTTCAGATAAAAATTTTGATGAACTTAAATATGCCCGGATTGTAGCTGATTATTACCGCACTGATCACACAGAATTTGTGGTGACTCCAAATGCCCTTGAAGTGCTGAATGATATTGTCTGGCATCTTGACGAACCATTTGCCGATGCCTCAGCTATTCCTACTTACTACGTGTCCAAAATGGCACGTCAAAAGGTTACCGTAGCTCTTTCAGGCGACGGTGGTGATGAAACTTTTGCTGGATATATCAATCGCTATTATATGAACCGTCTGGAGGACAATATTCGTAAAAAGATTCCTGATTCCCTCGGAAAGTATATCTTGAATCCTTTATCAAAAGTCTTCCCCATGGCAGATTATCTCCCAAGACCACTTCGATTAAAGCGCTTTCTATCTAATCTTTCTTATACCTTTGAACAAGCCTATTTCAGGGATATGTCTTTTTATTTTCTCCCTGAGATGAAACAGGGTCTTTATCGTCCTGAGTTCAAGGTGGCAATAAAAGATTTTGATGCCTTTGATATTCTCGGTAAACACTTTGAAGTAAATAGAAACCCTGATGTAACAACAAGGGTTCAATATGTTGACATCAAAACGTACCTTCCGGAAGACATC
>VGWY01000164.1 GCA_016873575.1 Nitrospira sp.
CTATCCAGAGCTTACACACGAGGATGTAGTAGAAGCCCTTGACTATACCAGTCAGGTGATTGACGAGGAACATTAATTTAAGGCCGTTTACATTGCCTTCTTGACATATATCTCTTTTGCAATTTCAGGGTCGATGGCGATGGTTGTTTCATCTATCTGTAGGACACAGGATGGGCTTCTCTGAAGAAGTCTGACAATACTTCCGGCGGTAATTCCGAGTGAGTTGAGCTTACTCAGTCTTGATGATTCTTTCGGTACGATAAAAACAATCCTCCCTTTTGAGCCTACTTCAAATTCAGAGAGTCTGGTAACTACTGGCTCAACCTCTACCTTATATTTCTTACAACATTCTCCCCTTGGAATAGGCTTGCCATGGGGACATGTTGGAGGATGGCCAAGGAAGGTGCACACACTGTCAGTGAGCTCTTCACTCAGTATATGTTCCATCTTGCAAGCATCTGTAATGACTGTATCGTCTGGCATCTCGAAAACATCAGTAAAAAGTCGTTCTGCAAGGCGAAGCCTTCTGATTAATCCCCTTGCCAATGCAAAGCCTTTATCAGTGAATTGAATGGTATCCTCATGAATAACGACAAGCCCTTCTGCCCTCATCGCAAGGGTGATGGCATCAACATCATTATCCTCAGAACTCAATCGAAACCGATTCAGACTGTGGTGGTCTTCTTCATGGAGAAGCCATAGGAGCTCTAATGCCTCATCAATCCGTTCTTTGTCCATTGGATTTTAAATTTATTTTGCTTCAAATTCCCCTTAATCCCCCTTTGCTAAAGGGGGATTAAGGGGAATTACTAATTATAGGGAATCATTACAATCAAAACAATACAAAAGTGTTAAAAGTGTTCTCATCCTCTGTGATATAATTTTCCATGCCCATCAAACTTATCATATTTGACCTTGACGGCACACTCGTTGATACAGTTCAGGATATAACGAACGCCCTGAACTATGGTATGGGGTCATACGGGTTAAAGGAACTTACTGTGAGAGAAACTGTAGAAATGGTAGGGGAAGGTATCACCAGGCTTGTGGAGAAAGCACTTCCTGCGGAAAAACAACTTCTTAGAGACAATGTAATACAGAGATTCCTTGAGTATTATTCAGAACACCTGACTGAGAACTCAAGAGAATACCCACATGTAAAAGAAACACTCAAGAATCTGAATAATTTCAAAAAAGCCGTTCTATCAAATAAGAGGGAGGACCTCTCAGAAAGACTCCTCAAAGAACTCGATTTTGCAGGATACTTCGACATCATTATCGGAAGTGATACAACAGAAGAGAGGAAACCATCAGCCATACCAGTCCTTTATGTAATGTCCAGACTTAGCGTAAGACCTGAAGAATCTATTATTGTGGGTGACAGTAACTTTGACATAGAGGCAGGAAAAAATGCTGGCATAAAGACGGTGGCTGTAACATATGGATATAGACCGAGAGAATTCCTTTCGGATGCTGATTATATGATAGATGATATTCGGGAACTTTTGCCTTTACTTCAAAAAATCTAATCAGGAATATTTACCAACTGTGGTTAAAGGCAGGACATAGCATTTTCGCTCATTCTCGGTCGTACCGACCTCCGAGGGGTCGCATCGACAATCCGCTCTAATGCCATGTCCTGCCTGTTACAGTCTTAATTTACATGAATGCTGGCTGAAAGCTCCGACTTTTAGTCGGGGAGCTTCACAAATGTACGCTAAAGAAAATTTTGATGAGTATTCAAAACGGTAATTCCAGCGACATGACCCTGTGAAAACTCTTCCTGTGAATAGGGCACGGTCCATAGAGCCGTATCATATCAAGGTGTTCCCTTGTAGGATACCCTTTATGCTTTTCAAAGTTATAATTTGGATATTGTTGATGATATTCCATCATAATGGTATCTCTCACACATTTCGCTACTATTGAGGCAGCAGCAACTGATGCACTTTTACTTTCACCCTTTATGGGTGATAGCTGTTTTATCGAAACTGATGGAATGGAAACAGCATCAATGATAAGCATATCCGGTGGGTTGGAGAGGTTTCCAACTGCAATTTGCATAGCAAGCTTCGTAGCCCTGAGGATATTCAATCGATCAATCTCCTCATGACCGACGATACCAATCCCAACGTCTAAAGAAAATCGTACAATTTCATAATAGAGTATTTTCCTTTCTTCCTCCGGGACTTTTTTGGAATCCCTGAGCCCTTCAATCCTGATGCCATCTTTCAGGATAACCGCTGCTGCAACGACCGGACCGGCAAGCGGCCCTCTTCCTGCTTCATCAATACCAGCTATTCTTAAGAAACCCTTTTTTCTAAGGGCTTCATCAAACTGGTAGATATCCACACAATTATTCTCTTTCTCTTTCTCTTTCTTTTTCCTTGATCTTTGCTGCCTTACCCTTCTTGCTTCTTAAATAATAAAGCTTAGCCCTCCTGACACGGCCTTTTTTCAAAACCTCAACCTTTTCAATTGCAGGAGCCCAGAGGGGGAAAATCCTTTCTACACCGATTCCGAATGATACCTTCCTCACCATAAAGGTTTCCCTGGTACCGCTCCCTCGTCTGGCAATGACAACACCTTCAAATGGCTGAATCCTTTCCTTGTCACCTTCTACAACTTTTACTGAAACCCTCACCGTATCTCCAACATTGAAGCCTATAATATCCTTTCTAAAGCCTTCTTCAACAGCCTGGACTAAATTCATGGTCATTCCCCCTTTATTTCACTAAGTAATGTATGGTCCTCATCGCTGAGTATCCCTTTTTCAAGAAGTTCCGGCCTTCTTTTTATTGTTCGGCGAAGTGCCTCTTTCCTTCGCCACAGCGAGATCTCCCTGTGATTTCCGGACAGCAAGACCTCTGGTACTGCCATATCCATGAAAACTGCTGGTCTTGTAAAATGAGGATAATCAAGTATACCACTTGAAAAAGAATCCTCTTCTGCTGAACGTTCATCTCCTAAGACACCATGGATTAATCTTACAACAGCATCTATTATAACCAAGGCGGGTAATTCTCCGCCAGTGAGTATATAATCTCCAATAGATATTTCATCGTCAGCAAGTGCTATCCTGACCCTCTCATCAATTGCTTCATATCTTCCGCATAAAAAGATAAGGTGTCTTTTTTCTCCCGAGAGTTCTGCAGCCATATCCTGGTCAAATTTTTTACCTGCAGGGCTGAGCAGAATGACCCTTCTTTGTGTCCTGTCAGGACAGAGGGTTTCAACCGCTGCAAAAAAAGGTTCAGGCTTCATAACCATGCCTGCCCCACCACCGTAAGGATAATCATCAACGGTTCTGTGTTTGTCCTTTGCATAATCCCTCAGATTGTGCGCCTTCACCTCAAGAATCTTCTTCTGTATTGCCCGTTTCAGTATACCCTCATCAAGATAGGCATGGAAGATTTCAGGGAAGATTGTAATGACATCACATTTCATTATTTTAAAAGTGGAGTTCTCCCACAAAGCTTGGAGGTTTTATAAAAAAAGTAGGAAGTAAATACTTTTTTTACTTCCTACTTCTCATAGTCAATAGGGTCTAAGGGACAGAGCCATTCAAGGCTGTTTTTTATTCAAGGATTTCGAGTACGCAGCGCTTACCTATTTTTGTACCTGATGCACTGAGTATTGTCCTCATTGCTCGTGCTGTCTTACCCTGCTTACCTATAACCTTTCCAAGGTCACTTTGTGCGACCCTGAGCTCGAAAACAGTTGTTTTTTCACCATCAACCTCAGCAACACTAACCTCTTCAGGCCTGTCTACCAAAGCCTTCGCCATTTTTTCTACTAAGTCTTTCATATCCCACCTCCGTGCGAGTTTTGGACTGCCTATAGGCCAGCCTTTTGTATAAGCTTTTTAGCAATAACGGTAGGTTGTGCTCCTCGCTGCAACCAAAATTTTGCCTTCTCTAGATCCAACTTTACCCCGGATATATCATTCAGAGGATCATATATTCCAAGAATATCTATAAAAGGCCCGTCCCTCCTTGCCCTAGAGTCTGTTACTACCATCCTGTAGAAAGGTCTCTTGTGTTTTCCCAATCTTGTTAGCCTTATTTTAACCAAACCATCACCTCCTTAACAGCAAAAAAATTTTAATATATTTTCCCCTGTAAAGTAAAGTCTTTTGTATACTTTAATGTTACCTTCAGTTTATATTGTTGCATAATTAGGCAGAATATATTAAAAAAAGAGATGATGGGTACAACTCCTTTTTTTTGCATAGTGGGAAGATCAAATAGTGGGAAGACCACTGTTATCGAACTATTAATAAAATCCCTCATACGGAAAGGATTACGAGTTGGAGCTATCAAACATACCAGCAAGGATTCTGAATTTGACCAGCAAGGGAAGGATAGTTACAGGCTGAAACATGCTGGAGCATCAGTAGTCGCCTTCTCCTCTCCAAAAAGGCTTGCCGTGTTCAAAGAGTTAGACTCAGAACTTTTTGTAGAGGAGATAGTCGGAAAATATCTCAAGGACGTTGATATTGTCATTGTGGAGGGATACAAAGGGAGTTCCTCTCCAAAAATAGAGGTTATCGGCAAGCAGACACAGGAGACCCCATTGTTCAAAGGAGATAATAAGATAATCGCGGTCATTTCAGACAGGGATTTAGAGGTTACGATTCCAGTTTTTCGATTTCATGAAATTGAAAATATTACGGATTTTATTATGGAAAGCTTTCTTCTAAGGAATCAAAAAAAATTACTTAACCACAGAGAACACAGAGATGTAAAGCATGAGTTCAAAGAATAATTTATTATAGTCAACGCACTTAATACTGTTACATTGTCATTGCGAGCCCAAAGGGCGTGGCAATCTCGTCTTTGGGATTGCTTCGTCGCTCTGCTCCTCGCAATGACACTTCATTTAATGCGTTTATATTAGTGACTTTTTAAAATACAGATTTAAAACTCTGTGTCTCAGTGGTTTAATTTTTCTATGCATTTGGAAAACATTCCATTAAAGAAAAACTGGAAAAGCGGGAAAGCTCTCTGTTACAATTAAAACCGATTTTGGGGGGGGTTATGGAGCTTAAGGGACAGGTTGCATTCGTTACAGGTGGGACACGCGGCATCGGCAAGGCAATTGCTGAAGGTCTTGCAAGAAGGGGGGTCAATGTTGCTATCGCGGGCAGGAGTCTTGATACGGTGAATGAAATTGCAGCATCATTTACATCATTTGGCGTCAAATCGCTGGGAATAAAACTTGATGTATCAAATGCAGAAGAGGTAGGCAAGGCTTTCGAGAATATCATAAAAGAATTTAACAGGATAGACATATTGATAAACAATGCTGGAATAACAAAAGACGGGATCCTCCTGAGAATGAAGGAGGAAGACTGGGACGCTGTGTTGAATACGAACCTCAAGGGTGTCTTTCTGTGTTCAAAGGCTGCCATAAGAGAGATGCTCGCACATCGCTATGGAAGGATAGTCAATATCACATCCGTAGCCGCATTTATGGGGAATCCAGGACAGGCAAATTATAGTGCAGCAAAGGCTGGGATTGTAGGACTCACAAAAACACTTGCAAAAGAATATGCGAGTAAGGGGATAACAGTAAATGCTGTTGCCCCTGGTTTCATATCAACAGCAATGACAGATGTCCTTTCCGAGGCTGTCAAAGAGGAGATGAAGAAGTTTATTCCGTTAGGGAGATTCGGGACCGTTGAGGATGTTGCAAATGCTGTTCTTTTCCTCGCATCACCTGATTCAGCTTATATCACTGGGCAGGTAATTCATGTTAATGGTGGTATGTATATGTAAAATAAAAAATCCCAAACACCAAATCCCAAATCTCAAATTGTGAATTTGGAATTGAGAATTT
>VGWY01000165.1 GCA_016873575.1 Nitrospira sp.
GGACGGTATTTTCTTGCAAAAGAGATTTCAGGTGCTAATTTGACAGAAGTAAATACCATATAGTTAAAAAATTACCCCTGAATCTCCAATGGTAGGATAATCTTTAAATTCTATATCGGGATTTGGGCCTTAACACCCTCTTTACGGAGGGAAAATTTTATGGTATAGTGTTGTACTCTAACTCTTTTTTAGATAAAATAATGAGAAAAAATTTCTTATACCATATTTTTCACCTCACAATGCCTCACCAAAAAATGAAAGGAGTGTGTGAGCAATGCTTATTATCGGCGAAAAGTTAAGCATCATAGCCAAAAGGGTCAGGGAAGCCATGATGAAAAAAGACAAAGCACCCATTCAGGAAATTGCGACTGCTCAGTGGAAGGCTGGTGCAGGCATGATAGATGCGAATATAGGACCTGCGGAAGATGGCGGAGATGAATTGATGCACTGGATGGTTACCACAATCCAGGAGGTTGTTCCACTTCCGATATGTCTCGATACAACAAATTATAGTGCAATAGAGGCTGGTCTCAAGGTACATAATAACGAATGGGGGAGGCCACTTATTAATTCCACATCGAATGACCCTGAGAGGTTTCCAATGCTTGAACTTGCAGCAAGATATAATGCCCGGATAATTGGCCTCACCGTTGGTAAGGGTGGACTGCCTGCAGATGCAGAGGAAAGAGCAGCCATTGCGGCAGAGATTATGGCAAGGGCTATGGAGTATGGACTCTCGCTTGAAGACCTCTATCTTGACCCCCTTGTTCTTCAGATAGCAACATCACAGGATCATGCATTAAAGGTCATCAAGGCAGTAAAGATATTTCAAGAGCTGAATGATCCACCTATGAAGACAGTAGTAGGTCTGAGTAATGTGTCAAATGGTTGTCCAAAGCATTTGAGGCCTGTGCTGAACAACTATTTTCTTTCACTGTTGATGTATGAGGGTTTGACGGCTGTTATAGCAGATCCGCATGATATTGTCCCAACAGTCAAAACGATAGATGTTATCCTGGGCAGAACACTGTATGCCCATTCGTATCTGGAAATGTAAAGATGAGGATTAAGGATTCAAGGATTAAAAGGGCAAAGTAAATACAAATTAATTAATAGCTAAAATTCTTTACTCCTTTAATCCTCTAATCCTGTAATATTGAGGAGGAGACATGGCTTTTACCCCACTAAAAGAGACTTACCCGGGAAAGGTTTATTCCGTCACAATCGGTATGGGTAATAAGGCGGTCACCTTTGGAGGTGAGAATGTCCTGCCATTTCATGCCTTTGAAGGTATAGTGCCGAATAAACCTGTTGTTGCTTATGAAATACAGGATATGCCGCCTGCAGACTGGCCCGAGAATGTTCGGAAGCCATATGAAGGTGTTTCAGATGATCCGGTTACATGGGCGAAGTACTGTCAGGATGTTCTGAAGGCAAGGGCTATAGCGCTCAGACTGATAAGTACACACCCTGATAGAGAGAACCGCTCACCTGAAGATGCGGCAAAGACCGTCAGTGATGTCCTTTCTGCAATTGATATCCCTTTGATTATCCTTGGCAGTAACCATGCTGAAAAGGATGCATCTGTGCTGGTTGCTGCAGCAGGAGCTGCAAAAGACCGGAACTGTATTATCGGTAAGGCACAGGAGGCGAATTATAAGACGATTGCTGCTGCTGCAATAGCTAACAATCACAAATTGATTGCCATGTCTGAGCTTGATATAAATCTCTCGAAACAGTTGAACATCCTTGTTACACAGATGGGTTTTGACAAGGAGAGATTAATTACAGACCCGATGTGCTCGGCCCTCGGATATGGCCTTGAATATACCTATTCGGTTATGGAGAGGATAAAGCTTGCGGCACTTGCACAAAATGATGCAACCATGCAACAGCCGATGTTAGGTGATATAGGGATGTATGTCTGGAAGGTGAAAGAGACGCAGGCAAGCGAAACGGATTTGCCTCAGTGGGGTTCTGTCGAAGAAAGGGGGATAACATGGGAGGCTGTTACAGCAACATCCCTGCTTTTAGCTGGTGCCGCGCTTCTTATCATGTGGCACCCGAAGGCTATTGAGGCAGTAGAAAAGGTTATTGAGGAACTGATTTGATTTGAGATTTATGATTTCAGATTTAAGACTTCAAATCTTCAATATTCAATCTAAAATCTAAAATAGGAGGCGAGATGGCTCTAACCGGTGTTGAAATATTTAAACTCCTACCAAAAACAAACTGTAAAAAATGCGGATTCCCCACATGTCTTGCGTTTGCAATGAAACTTGCCCAGAGGCAGACTTCTTTAGACTTATGCCCTGATGTTTCTGAAGAGGCGAAACAGAAATTAGGGGAGGCATCTGCTCCTCCGGTAAGGCCGATTACATTTGGCATAGGGGACAAAGCATTAAAGATGGGGGAAGAGACCGTGCTTTTCAGGCATGACAAACGGTTTGTGAACCCATGTGTCTTTGCACTTGAAATAAAGGATACCCTATCAGATGACGAAATAAAGAATAAGATCGAAGAGGTTCTAACCTCAGAAATAGAAAGGGTAGGGCAGAAACTGAGGGTTGATGCAATAGCACTTATGAATGACTCAAATGATGTAGGGAGGTTTGAGAATGCTGCAAAGATTATCGCAACTGGGGCACCAGACGTTCCGGTAATAATCTGCACAGACAACCCCCAGGCTGCTGATGCAGTAATAAAACTCTTTACAGATAAAAAGCCAATCCTCTACGGAGCAGATTCAACAAATGCAGAGGCTATGGCTGAAATTGCTAAAAAATATAAGTCAATTCTTGGGGTAAAGGCTTCTGTATCAGGCGGAGGGCTTGATGAACTGTCAGCCCTTACCGAAAAGATAAAATCGCTTGGTGTCGAGGATATGGTTATTGACTCTGGTGCGAGGAAGGCAAAGGATATTCTGAGAGACAACACATTGATCAGGAGGGCTGCGATCAAGAAAAATTTTAAACCCCTTGGTTATCCTGTTATCACTTTTGCACAACGTGATGAGAGTCTTTTTGAGACACTCATAGCTGTCATCGGTGTAGCAAAATACTCCTCCATAATTATCTTGAGCAGTATTGAGAAGTGGAAGAACCTTGCAATCTTTACCTTAAGACAGAATATCTATACAGACCCTCAGGTCCCGATGCAGGTTGAACAGAAGATTTATAAAATCGGCGAACCGAATCCTGAATCACCTCTGCTTGTTACAACAAACTTTTCACTTACCTATTTTATTGTCTCTGGCGAGGTAGAAAACAGCAGGGTCCCGAGTTATTTGGCTGTGATGGATTGTGAGGGTCTTTCAGTGCTTACCGCGTGGGCAGCAGGAAAGTTTACAGCATCAAAGATTTCACAGTTCATAAAGGAGAGCGGTGTCGAACATGATATTAAACACAGGGAGCTTATCATCCCTGGTTATGTGGCAATATTAAGCGGTTCAATAGAGGATAAACTTGAAGGCTGGAAGGTAACAGTTGGACCGAGAGAGGCGAATGGAATACCAGCATTCTTGAGGTCAAGAACAGCATGAAAGGAGGGGTAGGATGTCTAAGTTAATAGCCTCAGCAGCTATAAGGGGCGCACATAAACTTGTACAACAGGCTGAAGAGATGCTTGATAAGGCTATTACTGAGAAAGGTGAGGGTTTTTTATACGAATTCCCGGATACTGCATTTTATCTGCCTATGATATATGCAATGACAGGGTTCCCTGTAAAGACTCTGTCAGATATGAAGGTTGCACTGGGAATGGCAAAGGGATTACTTCACCCGGAACCTGAAGAGCATGTATGGAAACCATACTTGGGTGAAGCACTTGATTCAGGTATGGCAACACTCTTTGCAGAAGAGATTATTATGGCTATTCGTTATATCAATGGTCTTGAGCCTGTAACAGACCCTGATACAGGTTATGTCTATAACGGGTTTATAACAGATACTATCCAGAGGAATCTTGGTATCCAGCTTGTTGACGGAACAATGCCTGGTTTTGCTGCAGTCATTGGGGCTGCACCTGATGATGATACAGCAGTAAGGATTATAAGAGAGCTTCAGGAGAAGAATATCCTTACCTTTCTTTCAGGTCATACCAATGGTAAGTGTGTAACTAAACAGCTCTTAAAAAAAGGCATTGAGCTTGGTTGGGATACGAGAATCGTCCCCCTCGGCCCTGAAACAGAACATACCCTTTATGCACTTGATTGGGCGATAAGGGCTTCCCTTATATTTGGAGGTAAAAAACCAGGAGATTTTAAGGGGCATCTAAAGTACCAAAAGGATAGGGTCTTTGCATTTGCAATTGTTCTTGGAGATTTAGATAACATTAAATGGTCAACAGGAGCTGGTGCTATAAATATGGGCTTTCCTGCTATTTGTGATACGGATGTACCAGTTATACATCCGACAGGTGTATGTATTTATGAAGAGGTTGACAAAGAGTTTGACCATACCAAGATAGTCCAGAAGGCAATAGAGGTAAGGGGTTTAAAAATCATTGTTGAGAAGCCCCCGATCCCTGTTGCATACGGCCCGGCATTTGAGGGTGAGAGGATCAGGAAAGAGGATATGTTTATAGAGTTTGGTGGACAACGGTCGCCTTCATTTGAGTGGGTGAGGATGAGGGAGATGGAGGAGATTGAGGACGGTAAGGTTGAAGTAATTGGAAATAATTGGAAGGAAAATTATGAAAGGGGTGGAAAAATGCCCCTTGGTCTAATCATAGATGTAGCAGGAAGAAAGATGCAAAAGGACTTTGAGTCCGTCGTAGAGAGAAAAGTGCATCACAACATTAATGAGGCTCAGGGTGTCTGGCACATGGGACAGCGGGATTTAAACTGGATAAGAATAAACCATAATGCCAAGAGAGAGGGATTTACACTCGAACATCTTGGAATACTTAATGCTACCATGACCCACCACAGGTTCAGGGCAATTGTGGATAAGGTTCAGGTTACAATTTATACAGATGAGGAAGATGTCTTGAGGCTCCAGGAAGAGGCTCGGAAGGTTTACAGAGAGCGTGATCAGAGGCTTAGTGGACGTGTAGATGAGGCAGTTGATACATTTTATTCGTGCCTGTTATGTCAGTCATTTGCGCCCAGTCATGTATGCGTTATCAGCCCTGAGAGACTTGGTCTCTGCGGTGCATACAACTGGCTTGACTGCAGGGCCGCATACGAGATAGACCCAACAGGTGGGAATCAGCCGATTAAAAAGGGTGAACTTTTGGATACACGATACGGTAGATATACTGGCATTGATGAATACTTAAAGAAGGCAACAGGTGGTGCGGTTGAGACACTGAACCTTTATACTATTATGGAAAATCCGATGACCTCCTGTGGTTGTTTCGAGTGCATTGTTGCAATCATCCCGGAGGCAAATGGTGTTATGATTGTTCAGCGAGGTCATACAGAGATGACACCTGTTGGTATGAAATTTTCGACATTAGCAGGCAGTGTTGGTGGAGGCACGCAGAACCCTGGATTTATGGGGATTGGAAGAAACTTTATAGTAAGCAGGAAGTTTCTCGCCGGTGACGGAGGGATCAAACGAATTGTCTGGATGACCAAGAACCTGAAAGAGAGTCTTAAGGAGGCATTCGACAAAAGGGCTAATGAAGAAGGGATACCTGACCTTCTTGATAAGATAGCTGATGAGACCATTTGTGAGGATTCTGAGAAATTACTCGAATTCCTTGCAAGCGTAGGACATCCAGCACTTGAGATGGAGCCAATGCTGTAGCGTTATAGCGTGGAGCGTTATAGCGTTAAAGAACGCTATAACACGA
>VGWY01000166.1 GCA_016873575.1 Nitrospira sp.
CGCTGCTGCCCGCCTTAAGAATTCTCTTCTGCTAATTCCCATAGATTAACCTCCATGCAACTATTTTTTCTCTGTGCTAAGGAATTTATAAAAAACGATAAATATAAACAGAAACGCAGCGGCTATCAAGTATTCATAACCCTTTACTGTAGTAAAAATCTGTTCAAATATATACATTCTATCCTCCTAAAATCCCCCCTTGCCCCCTTTTTGTTTTTCCTTATGACAATCAGTGCATCCCCTGGACTTCAGGTTCATCTTCTCGTGGCAACCTAAGCACTGCCGATGATAGACCGCAAGTAGCCTTGGTCTATTCAAGTTCTGAGAATCAAAAGAAATATTGTGGCAGTTCCTGCAAAATGGTGGTTTATTTTTTTTGGCTTCAGCTTCAGCGTGACTCTGATGATGGCATCCCTGGCATATAGTGTTGATATTTCTGTGAAATACGATTGCCATCCTGTTCTTATTTGATATATCGATAAGTTTCTTGATGATCTTCCGGTGAGGGAATGTCGATGGTTGATATTGTTTCTCCAGAATCTTGATAGTAACCTTATCCGGTACTTTTTTGGTATCCAGGATTGAAAGAGGGATTTTCTCTGCCAGACCAGCACTCCTCTGTTTTCCACTGTGACAGACAGTACAGATTGCTCTCTTAGGACCTTTTGCCTGGATATCCATATCAAGTAAATGATGGTGGCACCCTGCACAATCTTTTTCTGATTTCTTGATGTTATGACAACCGGCACAGCCTTTTTCAGAAAATACATCATGATATGCACTCGAAACATTAACCCATCCTCCTTCATGCCTGCTTATCAGACCATGGCATTTTTTGCAGGCATTCAAGGTTTCATGATGACATGCCCTGCAGGTTCGGGAGCTCTTTTCATGGGACATATGGTCGAATAAAACTTCCTTCATCATACCGCCTTCCACGTTAATGAGGGGCTTTTTGGGCTGGTCCCGGTCAGGACGTGGAACTCTCACGAGTTGAGCCGTTGTCCTATATTTTCCTGTATGGCATTTCGCACACTCCGTGGGTCCGACTTTCAAATGTTTCTGGGAGTAAAAGAGGTGGCAGTTCACACATAGATCATGAGAGACTCTTTTCACGGTAAGCCGTTTTCTTTTCGTCACATCGATCTCGGCAGCCAGCACAGGACCCCTCTTTTTATCAATGTCATGACAGTAGAAACAGGATTGTTCGGTTCCCTTCTCATAGACAAGTTCTTTGTCTTCCTTATCATAAATGTGATGACAGGGATCACATTTCCTTTCGAGCTTGTTCACATGCTGTTCATGATAGGCAAAATCAAAATCAAAGGCAGGATAGGTCACTTTTAAGGAAGCACGTTTCCTGTCATGGCATCCACCGCAGGTGATCGGCCCATATCTTCTTCCTTCTTCAATCCGTTTCGTATGGCAGGAAATACATTTCTCATGATAGGCATCCTTCACAGTACTTTCATCCTCCTGTGCAACCGCAAAAGGATATTTGAAGATCAGGTTTCCATCAGCATCAGGGGGATGGCATGTTTTGCACCCTTCTTTTTCCAATTTTTTTCCATGCAGGCCATGATCAAATACAACTTGGGGTCTTTCCAGCACGCCGAAGATTTCTGTGTGGCCAATGACAAGTTTGTTTTCACTTATCTCGTTTGCATTCTCCCTACTTTCGGACTGGTTTAGAAATATAAGGACTATGATAACTCCTGAAAAGATCATTATTATGAAAACCCGTTTCATGATTATTCTTCTGATTTCTCAGGTTTCACTACCTGCATATCCTCGGGAATCTCCATCGTCTGGACAAGAAGTTCACTGATAAACATGACATGCATATCAAGCTTGTAGTATGCTATCAGCTCTTCAATCGTCTTGTGGCAGCTGTGGCAGGGGGCGATCACAATCTTTGCTCCGGTGGCATGTAATTGTTCAATCTTTGTTCTACCACCTTCCATCCTGATAAACTTCCACGGCGGTCCATAGTTAATGACACCGGAACCGGCTGTGCAGCAAAAGTTATGTTCAAACCTTGGTTTAACATCTCTGAAGTCTTCGCATGCCGCTTTTACCACAGATCGCAGCATTCCTCCCAATCCTTTGTTCCTGACAATGCTGCAAGGATCTTGTACAGTGACAGGCTCTTTGAGTTTGTTCGCAATCTTTATCTTCCCGTCCCGGACAAATTCATAAAACAGCTGTGTCGGCTGAAGATACGTAATAGGTGGCTCTTTCCAACCCAGCGACCTTGAGCCGTCATACACGGCGGCCCTGAATGAGTGCCCTCACTCACTCGTAACAATCTTCTTCACCTTCAATTTGAAGCCTGCATTAAAATGCATCCGTTCTACCATACCCATGGTCTCGTGGTCGCCCACATGCATGGCCTGGTTTGTGCTGTCCCATCCATCAAATGAAGGCATCGTCCAGTCGATTTTTGCGACATTCATGATCTTTGCGATGTTGGCAAGAAGGTTTGTCTTGAATTTTGCCTCAAGACTGTGTGGAGAGTACATTATCTCAGCGCCCTCTTTATCAAGCGGTATTCGGGCATTTTTAATATCCATCCTTATTTCTTCCTCAACGAACTGAACTGTATCAACCCAGTCGTCTTGTGCAACCCAGGATTGTGAATAGGTATACATATGGCTGTAACCCTGGTCCTGAAGATATAGAGGGGCAACTTTTAGAAGGCCGCATATACGACGGACAAGGATCATCAAATATCCCATGTCTATTCCGAATGGACAGTACATGCTGCAGCGCCTGCAGATATTGCATTCCGTATATCCGATCCGTGCATACATTTTCAGAGTTTCAGCATCGACCTTGCCTTTCTTTTTCATCATATCCCATAAAGTCTGCCTGACCTTGGAAACAGGTGAATAACTAGGATCTCTATCATAGGAAAGGTAGAAATGGCATGCTTCATTACAAAGCCCGCAGTGAACGCATGTCTCAACATATGCTTTCAACCGCGCAGCTGCCTCTTTTTTTAGAACATAGTTTATTGTCTTTTCAATCTTTTCAGGAGTAAGGTTTTTCACTGTTTCATCAAAACCCTGATCAGTAACAGTCTTTCTCTGCATCTTAATCATTTCTTAACACCTCAATAGTCCTTCGAATGTCTGAACACTCCGAATTCCGAACCTGTATGCGCCCTTGTCAGCCAGAAGAACAGCATATGACTCAGCCTTGTGAACGGAATTACCATCAGCATAAGTTCTCCAATGATAATGTGTAAAATCAACATGAGTCTGTATGGAAAGATGAGCTGGTGGAAAGATAGAAATCCTGTAACGAAAGGTGCTGCTGCAATAGCAATGATAAGATAATCTGACGCATAGGTAACGAAACGGACTTCTGATGCAAACATTCTCCTGAAAATAAAAAATACGCAGCACAGGACAACGATGAGGGTCATTATATCAGCAACATTTTCAGGCAATGACCACCATCGGACTCCCCATGCTTTATACCAGAGCATGATATGCGGATAAAGGAATATCGGCGTGACCAAAAGTCCGATATGAAACGTGAAAGCAAAGAATGTCATCCATGGATGCAATCTCATATTCCTGCTCCCAAAGGGAATGAGCCAGTGTGCAAGTGACCGGAGCGTATATTTCAGGCTGAGATAGGGGTAAACCACTTTGTCTTTCTTTGCAAGCATGATTAGTGAAATGGTTCGGTAAATGCTACCACAGATAAAGACAAGAAAAGCAATCCAGACCATAGGTCCTTTGAGAAAATTATAAAGTTCAATGCTTGTCAAAAAATCATACATATTTAACCTGCCTGTACATCCGTCTATATTTCATTTACCGGAATCACCTTTCGATAATACTTTCCATTCTCAATACACCGTACTAATAGCTTCTCTCCATCAGGACTGAAAACAGGACTCCAGAGGTATTCATATAAATTCTTCCCGGATCTCCCGTCGATAACGAGTACATAGCTTCCTTTTTTCCCAGCCTTTGCTGCAATCCTCTTACTGTCAGGGCTAAACACGGGTTCCCAGATCATATCAAAATGATTGTCCCATGGGTTGCCATTAACTGCAATGGTATACCTGTTTTTTTCTTTAACAATAGCTGCAACCTTTTTGCTGTCAGGACTGAACTCAGGGGATAGAACAGTATCCCCAAATGTTCTGTTCCAGGGTATGCCATCAACTGCTATCGTCCATTTGCCGAATTCCACGGCAACCACAGCTGCAATCTTCTGAATATCAGGACTGAACCGGTGTTCCCATAGTTGTGTAAATCTCTTGTCCCAGACTGGCTGTCCATTCATCGCAAGTGTCCAGCCGCCAGAAATTTTGACCGGTGCAAAGACATCATGGGTGCCGGGTTTAAACACTGGTTCCCAGATATGGTAAAATGTCTGATCCCAGGTAACCCCGTCAACAGCTATCGTGTAAGTGAGCCTGTCAAGGTTCACTCCTGTTGCAACCTTTTTGCTGTCAGAACTGAATGCAATACCCCATATACTGAGAAAAGTTCTTTCCCATGCTTTACCGTCAACGGCAATTGTGATTACACCTTCTGCAAAGGTGAAAATATCGAGTGTAGCCACCCTTTTAATCTTGACGCGTGATGCGGTACTAAGGCCATCAGGGCTGATTATTACATCCCTAGCTTCGGGAAATTTTGAATCCCAGATCCGTCCGTTGAGGGATATCCCGAATTCATTGTCCTTTTTTACATTTGCGGCGATATTTTTTCCATCAGAGCTGAAGGTAAGGTTCCAAATATAGTCATAGAATTCTTCCCAGGGATTTTCATCAACCATAACAGTCCATTCGTAATCCCGTAATGTTGTACATACAAGCCGGTTATCAGGGCTAAATTTAAGGGACCATGCACGTTCAAAGGTATCTGACCAGGTCTTACCATTTACGCAAGGAGTAACTTGTTTGTTCCCTTTCTCAACGATTGCTGCAATGTGCTCACCGTCATCGGTCACAGTATATTCGTGAACAACAGGAAATCTCTTTAGCCATTCTACAACATCAGCAACACACTTTTCTCTTGTTTCCCAGTCCCAATTAATCAATTCACTCATCCTGCGGTCCTTAAATTCTTATAAACGGTAAAACTATAATAATATACTAATTATAGTCTATAAATAACTTAAAGTTATAATTTTAGATTTATAACCAAACTTGTCCAAAATAAAATTTCTTGGACAGCATATGGAAAATTGAAAGGGATGACAAAATAGAATATGACTCTTAAGTTGTCATTCCAGCAGAGGAAGGGTCTCGTATTGTTCAGGGTAAACTCCGTGAAGCATCTCTTATTTTATCCGGAATTGTATAATCTTGTTACAGCAATCCCTTAATAAACTCAACAACCTCTGGTATTGCTTTCTCAACCTTTGGTGTGCATTTATCTGAAATTGTTGTTACATCTTCTACCTCGACTGCAACAATAATTATATCCTCTGGAATTTTTTCTTGTAATAGCTTTTTCCCCAGTTCAAGTATGGAGGGAAAATCCATGTTCAGATGCGTTGAGAAAGAGTGCACTGTCTGTTTATCTTTAATATCTTCCAGGGAAAGCTCATAGATTGTTCCTGACTCTGCACCGCTCTTTATGGCATCCACTACGATTAACCTGTCGTAGCCTTTTATTATATCGAGGATGTCAAGACTGTTTAAGACTTCTCTTAAATCAACATTATCACCTAAATTTTCTTTTCTAAGCGCCTCGACAATATGCAGACCAACTCCATCGTCAGAGCATAATAGATTGCCAATTCCTATTACTACAACCCTCACT